>NZ_BSPB01000100.1:0-5777 GCF_030160815.1 Hydrogenophaga electricum
GCCGCGCTGGCCGCCGCCGGCCCCGGTGCGGTGCTGGCGGCGCGCCGCCACATCAGCGCCGATGGCAGCGCCACCGCCGCCATCGCCCTTGTGCCCACAGAAACCTCGACCCCATGACCGTTCATTTCATCGGCGCCGGACCGGGCGCCCCCGACCTGTTGACCCTGCGCGGCCGCGACCTGATCGCGGCCAGCCCGGTCTGCCTGTACGCCGGCTCGCTGGTGCCCGAAGGCGTGCTGGCCCACTGCCCGCCGGGAGCGCGCATCGTCAACACCGCGCCGCTGTCGCTGGCGCAGATCGTGCAGGAAATCCGCACCGCCCACGAGCAGGGGCAGGACGTGGCGCGCCTGCATTCGGGCGACCTTTCGGTGTGGTCGGCCATGGGCGAGCAGCTGCGGGCGCTGCGCGAAGCCGGCATTCCCTTCACCGTCACGCCCGGCGTGCCGTCGTTTGCCGCCGCTGCCGCCACGCTGGGCTGTGAGCTGACGCTGCCGGGCATGAGCCAGTCGGTGGTGCTGACCCGCACCAGCGGCCGCGCTTCGCCCATGCCCGAGGGCGAGGCGCTGGCAAACTTTGCCCGCACCGGCGCGACGCTGGCGATCCACCTGTCCATCCATGTGCTGCCGCAGGTGGTGCGCGAGCTGGTGCCGCATTGCGGGGCCGACTGCCCGGTGGCCGTGGTCTGGCGCGCCAGCTGGCCCGACGAGCGCGTGGTGCGGGCCAGCCTGTCGACCGTCGAGGCCGCCCTGGGCGAAGGCATCGACCGCACGGCGCTGATCCTGGTCGGGCGCAACCTGGGCGCCGACGACTTCGGCCACAGCCGTCTCTACGCCGCCGACTACGACCGCCGCTACCGCCCGCTGGGGGCGCAACCCCGTTTTCCCGCCGGCACCGAATGAAGATCCACCTGAGCCTGATCGGCATGGGGGCGGGGCACCCCGACCACATCACCCGCCAGGGGGTGGCGGCGCTGCAGCGCGCCCAGCTGGTGCTGGTGCCGCGCAAGGGCGCCGACAAGGCCGACAAGGCCGACCTGGCCGACCTGCGCCTGGCGCTGTGCCGCGAACTGCTGCCCGAGGGCGCGGCGACCATCGCCCCGTTCGACATGCCGGTGCGTGAAGGCGCCGACACCGACTACCTCGGCGCCGTGGACCGCTGGCACGATGCCATCGCCCAGGTCTGGCTCGACACCATCGCTCGCCACCTGCCCGCGGGCGGCGAGGTGGCCTTGCTGGTCTGGGGCGACCCCTCGCTCTACGACAGCACCCTGCGCATCGCCCGGCGTCTGGCGCCGCGTGTGGACCTGACGACCACCGTGGTGCCGGGCATCACCGCGCTGCAGGCCCTGACGGCGGCACACGCCATCCCGCTCAACGACATCAACGCCCCGGTGCTCATCACCACCGGGCGCCAGTTGCGCGAGCGCGGCTGGCCCGACAGTGCCGACACCGTGGCCGTGATGCTGGACGGGCAATGCGCCTTCCAGACCCTGGACCCCGCCGGCCTGCACATCTGGTGGGGCGCCTACCTGGGCCTGCCGCACCAGCTGTGCATCAGCGGCCCGCTGGCCGAAGCCGGCCCCGCCATCCTGCGCGAGCGGGCGCAGGCGCGGGCGCGCCACGGCTGGCTCATGGACACCTACCTGCTCAGGCGAGCACCCGACAAGGAGACCTCTCATGCACATTGAAACACCGCCGACGCAGCGCGATACGCCCAAACCCCAGGGCGAACGCCGCGGCCTGGTCATGGTCCACACCGGCAACGGCAAGGGCAAAAGCACGGCCGCCTTCGGCCTGGCCGCGCGTGCGCACGGCCGCGGCAAGAAGGTCAAGGTCTACCAGTTCATGAAGGTGCCGTCGGCGCGCTTCGGCGAACACCGGCTGTTCGAACAGCTGGGCATCCCCATCGAAGGCCTGGGCGACGGCTTCAGCTGGAAGAGCCGCGACCTCGACCACTCGGCCGAACTGGCGCTGGCCGGCTGGGCCAAAGCCGACGCCACCATCCGCGCGGGCGAACACTTCATGGTCGTGCTCGACGAAATCATGTACCCGCTGCGCTACGGCTGGATCCCGCTCGACGCGGTGCTGACCTGCCTGCGCGAGCGCCCCCCGCAGGTGACGGTGGTGCTGACCGGCCGCAACGCCCCGGCCGAACTGATCACGCTGGCCGACACCGTGACCGAGATGACGCTGGTCAAGCACCACTTTGCCGCCGGGGTTCCGGCGCAGCGTGGCATCGAGGACTGACCACCACCCGGCCCGCAGGCCGCCCCCTCCAACGGAACCCGACACCATGAACCTCCAGAAAATCCCCGCCACCGTCGTCACCGGCTTCCTCGGTGCCGGCAAGACCACCTTGCTGCGCCACCTGCTCACGAACGCCCAGGGCCGGCGCATCGCCGTCATCGTCAACGAGTTCGGCGAACTCGGCATCGACGGCGAGCTGCTGCGCGGGTGTGGCATCGGCTGCGACGAGGACGGTGCAGACAACGGCCAGCTGTTCGAGCTGGCCAATGGCTGCCTGTGCTGCACCGTGCAGGAAGAGTTCGCGCCCGTGATGGAACAGCTGGCCGCGCGGCGCGACCAGATCGACCACCTGGTCATCGAAACCTCGGGCCTGGCACTGCCCAAGCCGCTGGTGCAGGCCTTCCAGTGGCCCAGCCTGCGCACCGCCTTCACGGTGGACGCGGTGGTCACCGTGGTGGACGCCCCGGCCGTGGCCGCCGGCACCTTTGCCGACAACCCGGTGGCGGTGGACGCCCAGCGCCGCGCCGACGACAACCTGGACCACGAGTCGCCGCTGGCCGAGCTGTTCGAAGACCAGTTGGCCACCGCCGACCTGGTGGTGATCCACAAGACCGACGGGCTGGACGCCGCCACGCTGGCGCAGGTGGAAGCCGCCGTGCGCGCCGAAACGCCCGCCGGCGTGAAGCTGGTGCACGCGCAGCAGGGCCGCGTGGACATCGACTTGCTGCTGGGCATGGGCCGGGCGGTGGAGGACGTGATCGATGCGCGCAAGACGCACCACGACGAGGAAGAAGACCACGACCACGACGAATTCGATTCGCTCTCGCTCACGCTGGAAGTGCCCGACCGCCAGCGCCTGATCGACGCGCTGGTGGCGCTGGTGCGCCGCCACGAGATCTACCGCGTCAAGGGCTTCGTGGCGCTGCCCGGCGCGGCCATGCGGCTGGTGGTGCAGGGCGTGGGCCAGCGCTTCGACAGCCAGTTCGACCGCCCCTGGCGCGCCGGCGAGGCACGCGCCAGCCGCCTGGTCTTCATCGGCGACCACCTCGACCGCGACCAGCTGCTGCGCGAGCTGCAGGCCGACCTGAACCCCGCCGGCGCGGCGGCCTGATCGCGAAAGGCGCCCCCGCATGCACCTGCTGTCCACCCGGCCGGGCGGCCACGTCGACGACGGCGGCCAGGGCGTGGTGCGCGTGGCGCAGACGCCCGGCGACATCGTCGTGCTCAGCGCCGCCGACACCACGCTGTCGCTGCTGGCCGACGCGGTCGATGCGCTGCCGGCGGATTTCCCCTCGGTGCGGCTGGCCAACCTGATGTGGCTGCGCCAGCCGGCCTCGATGGACCTCTACGCCGACGACGTGCTGCGCCACGCGCGGGTGGTGGTGATCGACCACCTGGGCGCACCGGCCGACTGGGCCTACGTGGTCGAACAGGCGGTGTCGCTGGCGGCGCGCCACGGCCAGTGGCTGGCGCTGTTTTCGGGCGACCAGGAGGAAGACCCGCAACTGCTGATGCGCAGCACGGCCACCGCCGCCGACGCGCGCTGGCTCTGGCGCTGCCTGCGCGAAGGCGGGCGCGACAACGCGCGCGCCTTCTTTGACCTGATCGCCCACCGCGTCTGGGGCCGGGGGCCGATGCCGGAGCCGCCGCAGCCCATGCCCGCCGTGTGGGCGCATGCGCCGCAGCCGCCGCTGGCCTGGCGGGCGCCGGCGCCGGTCGCACTGCTGCTGTTCTACCGGGCGCACGCGCAGTCGGGCAACACCGCGGTGTTCGACGCCCTGATGGTGGCGCTGCACGAACGCGGCCTGAACCCGCTGGCGCTGGCGGTCGACTCGCTCAAGGCCCCCGCCACCCTGGCCACCGTGCAGGCTCTGGCGCAGGCGCGTGGGGTCGACGTGGTGCTCAACGCCACCAGCTTCGCTGTCGGCGCCATCGACGGCGATGAGGCGGCACCGGTGGCCCTGGCCGGCGACGCGCCGGTGCTCCAGCTCATCACCGCCGGCGGCCTGCGCGAGCAGTGGGCCGCCGACCCGCACGGCCTGACGCCGCGCGACCTGGCCATGCAGGTGGTGCTGCCCGAGGTGGACGGCCGCATCGGCACCCGGGCCATCAGCTTCAAGGGTCTGGCCTGGCGCTGCGAGCGCGCGCAGGCCGACGTGGTGCGCTACCAGGCCGAGCCCGAACGCATCGCCTTCGTGGCCGAACTGGCGCGCCGCTGGTGCACGCTGCGCCAGCGCCCGCCGGCCGAACAGCGCCTGGCCCTGGTGCTGGCCAACTACCCCAACGACGACGCCCGGCTGGCCAACGGCGTGGGGCTGGACACCCCGGCCTCCACCGTGGCCATCCTGCAGGCCCTGCAGGCGCAGGGCTATCGCACCGGTGCGCTGCCGGCGCACGGCGACGCGCTGATGGCCCAACTGGTGGCCGGCGTCACCAACGACCTCGACGCCAACGACCACCGGCCTGTGGGCCAGAGCCTGGCCCTGAACGATTACCTGGCCGACTTTGCCGCGCTGGCGCCCGAGCGCCAGGCCGAAGTCAACGCCCTCTGGGGCCCGCCCGAGGCCGACCCCCTGCTGCGCAGCGGCCGCTTCATGGTGCCCGGCCTGCGCCTGGGCCACGTGTTCATCGGCATCCAGCCGGCGCGCGGGCGCGACCTGGATCTGGTCGCCAGCTACCACGACGCCGACCTGGTACCGCCGCACAACTACCTGGCCTTCTATTTCTGGCTGCGCCGCGCCTGGGCGGTGGACGCCGTGGTGCACGTGGGCAAACACGGCAACCTCGAATGGCTGCCGGGCAAGAGCGTGGCGCTGGGCGCCGACTGCTGGCCCGACGCCATCCTCGGGCCGCTGCCGCACCTGTACCCCTTCATCGTCAACGACCCCGGCGAAGGCAGCCAGGCCAAGCGCCGCACCCAGGCCGTGATCATCGACCACCTGATGCCGCCGCTCACGCGGGCCGAAACCTACGGCCCGCTGCAGGTGCTGGAGCGGCAGATGGACGAGTACTACGAAGCCCTGTCGCTGGACCCGCGCCGCGCCACCCGCCTGCGCGGCGACATCCTCGACCAGGTGCTGCGCCACGGCCTGCATACCGACCTGGGCTTCGCCGCGCCGGCCGACGAGCCGGACCGCCAGCGCCTGCTGGAGCGGCTGGACGCCTACCTGTGCGAGATCAAGGAATCGCAGATCCGCGACGGCCTGCACATCCTCGGCCGCTCGCCGCAAGGCCGGCAGCGCACCGACACCCTGGTGGCGCTGGCGCGTTTTCCGCGCGGCAGCGGGGCCGGGCAGGCCAGCCTGCTGCAGGCGCTGGCCGCCGACCTGGGGCTGGATGGTTTCGACCCGCTGGACCCGGACTGGAACCGGCCGTGGACTGGCCCGCGCCCGCCCGAGCTGGCGGCACTGGGTGATGAGGCCTGGCGCCATGCGGGGCACACCCGCGACCGGCTGGAACGCCTGGCCAACCGCTGGGTGAGCGGGGACGATGGCGCCGCCGCGCCCGACCTCGCCCGCTGGCCGCGCAGCG
>NZ_BSPB01000101.1:0-5602 GCF_030160815.1 Hydrogenophaga electricum
GGCCGGTCGTCGGGTTCATGGGGTGCCCTGGCGAGGTCGGGGTGGGCGCGCTCACTGCAGCACCAGTTCGACGCGCCGGTTCTTCGCCCGGCCGGCCTCGTCGGCGTTGCTCTGCACGGGCGCCAGGCTGGCCACGCCGTTGGCGGTCAGGCGCGCGCGGGCCACGCCGAAGTCCTGCGCCAGCGCGGCCGCCACGGCTTCGGCGCGGCGTTTGCTCAGGCCCAGGTTGGCCTCGAAGGCGCCGACGTTGTCGGTGTGGCCGACCACGTGCAGCTTGAGCGCCGGGTGCTGCTTCATCAGCGCGCCGATCTGCTCCAGCGAGGGGCGGCTCTCGGGCTTGATGTCGCTCTGGTTGGTGTCGAACAGGATGCCGTAGACGGCGACCTTGCCGGTGGCCGTCAGCGACTGGCCCAGTTCGCTGGCCGAGAGGGTTTCCATGGTCTGCGCGCGGGCCTGCGGCTGCACACGCACCAGGAACACGCTGGTGTGCTTCTTGAACGCCGCCTCGTCGCAGTACACCGACACATTGCCCGGCTTCCAGCTCATCACCGCCATGGCCGCGCCGCTGGCCTTGTTCTGCAGCACCGCGTAGCGCAGGTCGCCGACGAAGGCGCCGCCAGCACAGGCCGCCGGGCTGTTGTCGCCGATGGCGCTGGCGTAGTTCGCCGGCACCAGCAGGCGCCCGAGGTCGTAACCGTGCAGGCTGATGTCGGACGCGCCGCAGGCTGGGCCAGCGCATTCGTAGACGGTCTCGAAGCCCTGTGTCTTGAAGGCCTGCTGGTAGTTGCGCAGCACCTCCAGCGGTGAGCGCCCCGGTGGCACGAGGTATTGCAGGGCACTGCGTTGCCCCGCCACGGCCAGCGCCTTGGGCGCCACCGGCTCGCCGTTCTTGTCCACGGGTTTCGAGGTCGGCAGGCGCAGCTCGTCGTAGTCGGCGTCGTTGCGGTAGAGCAGCACCGAACCGGTGTAGCGCGAGAGGCCCGGCGGGTCGCTCAGGCCCTTGAGATCCTGCGTGGGCACGGCCGTGTCGGCCCGGGCCGCGAAGGCGAGCAGCCCGGCCAGGCCAATGGCGGCAGCGGTGGGGAGGTGCATCCGGATTCCCTGTGGCGGCGATGTCCGGGATGCTAGGGAGCGCTCCGGCGCGCCGCATCCTTCAGATGAAGGACGGCCTTCCCCGGCGGTGCCGGCCGGGCTCAGCCGCCGGGGAAGGCGGCGATCAGGCGCAGCAGTTCCTGCTGGCGCCGAACGCCGGTTTTCTGCAACAGGGCCGAGAGCTGCGTGCGCACCGTGCTCAGCTGAATGCCCAGCGCCTGCGCGATCTGTTTCGGTGTCTGGTCCTGCATCAGCAATGCCAGCACCTTCTGTTCGGCAGGGGTGAGGCCGAACAGGTTGGCGGCCAGGGTGAGCGCGCCCTGGCCGCTGTGCCGCGCGCCGATGAGCCAGATCACCGCCCCGGCCGGCTGCGTGCTGCCCGGGCGCTGGCCCGGCGTGCTGATCGCGAACACCGGGCCGAGTGCCGTCGCCAGGCGCTGACCGGTGTACTGCCCCAGCCGCGCCCGCCGGTCCAGTTGCTGCAGGATGGGCAGCACGGCGGGCATGGCGCCGGCGCGCAGCACGGCGGCGGCCTGGCGGTTGGCGAACTGCACGCGGCCGTCGGCCTGCAGCATCAGCATGCCCAGGCCCAGTTGGTCGAGGCCCGATTCGATCTGCGCCCGGTCGGCGCGGGCGCGCAGCAGTTCGTGGTGCAGCAGCAGGCAGCGCTGCAAGTGCGGTACGGTTTTCTGCAGCGCCGCCGTGGCGCCGCGCCCGAACGCGCGGCGGCCCGTGCGGCGGTAGAACGAGAGCACGGTCTCGGGCATGGCCTGGCGGTTGCCGGCCTGGAAGAGCACGCTGCACAGCAGCCATTCCTGGCCCATGCGGCGCAGAAAGTCGTTGTAGAACAGCGAGCGGCGCAGGCGGTTCTGCGGCACGATGGCCTCGCCGCTGCCCGTGTGGCCGGCCAGGAACAGGCCGCGGCTGCGCGCCGTCAGGGTCCAGTCGTCGTGCAGGTGGAAGTAGGCGCCGTAGGACTGGGCGGTTTCGAAGTCGTACCGATGACCGTGCATCGGCTGGTGATTGAACTGGTCACCGGGGGTGAACAGCAGGCCCGAGTCGGCCTCCAGGGCGTCTGCCCAGCGCGCGATCAGCCCGTCCCAGCGCGACGGGTCGCCCACCGCCTGGTAGGCCTCCAGCAGCAAGGTGTCGGGGCTCGGCGCGCTCATGGCATGGCGCCGCGTTCGCCCGCCGAAGGGGGCGCCAAAAGGGATCGACCGGTGGCCTCGGAAGGCAGGACCCGCATGGGGGGCTCTCGTTCATGTGAAGGATGCGCCCAATGTAACGCCGCCCTAGCATGCTGCCTACTGTCCCGTTCCCCTTTTCCGGAGTCTTCGCATGCCGATGCCCGTCCGAACCTGCGCGCTGGCCCTGGCCGCCGCGCTGTCGATGCCCCTGGCCTGGGCCGATCCCGCGCAACCGGTCGACCCTGCGCGTCTCAAACCCTTTCTGCCGCTGGCCTGGAAAGGCGTGGAACGGTTGAAGGTGGAGGCCGGTCGGGACATGTTCACAGGCAAGACCAGCCAGGCCCAGGCGCATTACAAGGCCGACTTCAACGCCCCCGCGCGGCTCGAACTGGTGGTTCGCATCGGTGACGAAGGCGCCAACGCGGCCCGCATGTACCGCGATTACGGCGCCGACTACCTGAAGCAGGACGTCCGGAACGACACCCAGAAAAGCCTGGTGCAGGGCGGCCGCCGCTTTCTGCTCACCAGCGCCACCGCCACCAGCATGAGCATCCAGACACAGGTGGGCGGGCGCTGGATGGTGAGCGTGAACTGCATCGAAGCCACCGAGGCCCAGTGCGTGGACGCGCTGGGCCGGATCGATTTCGCTGGGCTGGAAAAGCTCAAGCCC
Source organism: Hydrogenophaga electricum (assembly GCF_030160815.1). Lineage (NCBI taxonomy): Bacteria > Pseudomonadati > Pseudomonadota > Betaproteobacteria > Burkholderiales > Comamonadaceae > Hydrogenophaga > Hydrogenophaga electricum. The sequence continues at coordinate 2,950 of NZ_BSPB01000101.1, forward strand.
TGAGCGGGGCGGGGCCGACCTGCCCCGGCTCCGCGTGGTTCAGCGACAGACGAAGCTGGCGGCGTTTTCCATGCTGCCGGTGCCCCGGTAGGTGGCCACCTTCGGGTAGGGGCACAAGGGCCGGCTGCGATTGGCCGCCCAGTCGGCGGGCACGTCGGGGTTGACTTCCCCGGCACTGCCCGCGCCGCGCGCGCTGGCCTCGATGCGTTCGGGCGCGATGCCTTCTTCAACCCAGCGCACCAGGGGGGTGAGGGCGTCGAACTGGTCGGTCGACGGGCCGGCGCGGCAATGGTCCATGCCCGGCACGCGGAACAGGCGGGCAAAGCGCGCAGCCTGGCCACCCTGGCGCTGGTCCAGCGTGTCGTACCAGGCTTGGGTGTCGTGCACGGAGAAGATGGCGTCGCTGACGCCGTGGTAGAGCAGGAGCTTGCCGCCGCGTCGTTGCACCGCGTCGAGTTCGGTGGGCCGGGGCGGTGTCATGAAGGCCATGGCCGATTCGCTGTAAGCGCCTTGCGTGGCATGGACGCTGGCCAGCATGGCGTCGATATCGCCCTCCAGAGCGAAGGCCTCGCCGTTGAAGCCGGCCGGGTTCTGGGGGGGCGCGCCGAAGATGAAGGCGACGGCGCCCGCGTCGCGCTCGATCGGTGCGCGGAACTCCCAGTTGGCGACACCCGGACTGGCCAGTCCGGTGTCGTAGGGGAAGCTGGCGTAGAAGGGGCGGCCGTCGCGGGTGGTGGCGCCGCGGAAGATGGGGGCGATGGCCGTCTTCTGGGCCTCGGTCAGGCACTGGCCGTTGCGCGGGCCGGTGCAACTGGGCACGTCGCGGGCGAGGTCGAAACGGGCTTGGCAGGCGGTGCTGTCCTGCACCATGCCGTCGCGCGCGCCATCGAGCGCGTCGCAGCGCTCCAGCACGGCCCGGACCACGGTCTGGCGCTCGGCTTGGGTGAAGGCGGTGCCGAGGTCTTTCGGATCGGTGGCCACTTTCCGGTATTGCTGCGCGCCGAAGATGTTGGCCACGGCTGCCTTGGGCAGGTTGTAACCCGGGGCGCCGGCCAGGAAGCCGTCAAACATGTCCGGGTGGCGGCTGGCGGCCACCATCACGTGCCGGCCCCCGTTGGAGCAACCGGCGATGTAGGAGCGGTCGGGGGCCTTGCCGTAGGCGCGCTGCACCAGATCCTTGGCCATGGGGGTGAGCGTGCCCACGGCCTGGTAGCCGTAGTCGAGCCGGGCTTGGGGGTCCAGCCCGAACAGCGGTCCGCGCGTGAGCCGGTTGTCGTGCCCGGCATCGGAGCTGATGACGGCGAAACCCTGGTGCAGGGCCGAGGTCACGGGGCCGCCGCCGAAGGCGCCCATGGCGGGGACCACGCTGCCGTCGATGCCGCCGTTGGCCTGGTACAGGAAGCGCCCGTTCCAGGCCAGGGGCAGGCGCATTTCAAAGCCCAGTGCGTATGGCGTCTTGCCGTCGGCACCGATCCGTTCGCGCATGCTGCCTTTGACCAGGCAATGGGCGGCCACCGGCTGCGCACCGGCCTTCAGCGTGCCGGCCGCCACCGTTTCCACGCCGGTGATGCGGGTGTCGGGCAACCCGGTCAGGCGCGCCGCCAGACTGTCGCAGCCGCCGGCCAATGCGGCCGGCTTGGCGGGAGCGAGCGTGGGAGAAGGGGTGGTGGAGCAGGCGCTGGCAAGGGCGGCCAGCGACAAGGGGGCCAGCCAGCGAGCAGACGGCAGAAAAGGCATCGGACAGTCTCCAGGGTTTTTATGATTACATTAAATAATCATTCACCCGGTCGCGACACCGGGTAATCCCGATGGCAATGGCCGTCAGCCCCTGGCGGTGCCGGATCAGGCGGGAACCGGCACCGCCATCGGCCAGGGCCGTTGCGCGGGGCGCAGGCGCTCGAAGGCGTGTGCCATGCGCAGCACGCCCAGGTCGTCAAAGCGGCGGCCAGCGATCTGCAGGCCGATGGGCACGCCGTGGGGGTCGTACCCGCAGCCCACCGACACGGCGGGTTGTTCGCTCATGCTGAACGGCACGGTGAAACCGATGTGGTCCATGGCGCGCTGCACGTCGTTCGTGGGGTAGGCCCATTCGGCGGGGAAGGCGGTGTTGGGCGAGACCGGGGAGAGCACGTAATCGAAGGCCTGCGTGGCGGCCACGGTGGTGGCGCGGATCGCCAGCGCCTGGCTGTAGGCGGCGAAGGCCTGCTCGCCGCTGAAACCCAGGCCGCCTTCGGCCCAGGTGCGCACGATGGGCAGCACGCGGTCGCGCCGTTCGGGCGGCATGGCCTGCAGGTCGCAGACCGAACGGATGCGCCAGAAGCGGTCCATGCCGGCCAGCAGCTCCGGGGTCATCCAGGGGCGCAGCGGTTCCACGGTGGCGCCGGCAGCTTCGAACCGGCGTGCCGCGGCCTGCGTGGCCGCGATCACGGGCGGGTCGGCCGGCATGCCGCAGCCGGCGTCGAGCAGCAGGCCCAGACGCAGGCCGCGCAGGTCCAGGCGGTCCAGATCGAGCCAGTCGATGGCGGCCGGCGGCAGGCTCATGTGGTCGCGCGCGTCGGGCTGGGCCAGCACGGCCATCATCAGCGCGGCGTCGGCCGCGGTGCGGGTCATGGGGCCGGCGCAGCGGCCCATGTAGGGCGGGTCGATCGGCACC
>NZ_BSPB01000102.1:0-5462 GCF_030160815.1 Hydrogenophaga electricum
ACGCAGGCCGACGCGCGTGTGGCCGCGAACACGCCGGTGGCGCAATCCCTGCAGCGCCTGGCCCAGTCGCCCGAGCAGCAGCTGGATACCGCACCCAACCACCAAGCCCCGGTCCTCGGCGCGATGGCGCGGGCCTGAGCGCAGCGGCCGCAAAACGCGCGCCGCTCCTGTTCTGGGTATTACCGGGGATGAGCCCCTTCATGTAACATGATGTAATCAACCACTCAAGGAGGAGATCCCATGCTGTTCCGGCACTGTGCCCCCATCGCCCTGGCCATCGCTTCTGCGGCCCTGTTGTCGGCCTGTGGCGGCGGTGATGGCATTTTTGAAAACCGGGGCGCCATCGCCGTCAGCGAAACCACCGGTGCCGTCGCCATCTCCTGGGATGCTGCCAACCAGAATCTCGCCAACGACAAAGCCCGCTCCCTCTGCGGCCAGAGCGATTGCAAGGTGGTTCTGCAGTTCTCGAAATGCGGCGCGTTCTCCGTGGACACGAATGCCCGGATCTACGCCGTTGCCGAGGGCAACTCGGCCACCGAAGCGCAGGAAGCCGCCGACAACAGCTGCCGCGCTAACGGCGGACAAACCTGCACCGCCATCCCCGAGCTGCCGGCCAAGTGCAACTGAGCTGAACCGGCCAACCTCCGCGTCCGTGGCCTGACTGGCCACGAACACCTCTTTCAGCCCATCAGCCGCGTCAAGGCTTCTTGGTACTTGGCGGCGGTCTTCTCGATCACTTCTTTGGGCAGGCGCGGCGCGGGCGGCGCCTTGTCCCAAGGCTGGCCGTTGACCTTGGCGGTCTCCAGCCAGTCGCGCAGGAACTGCTTGTCGTAGCTCGGCGGGTTGCTGCCCACCACGTACTGGTCGGCGGGCCAGTAGCGCGAGGAATCGGGCGTGAGCACCTCGTCCATCAACACCACGTTGCCGGCCTTGTCCAGGCCGAACTCGAACTTGGTGTCCGCGATGATGATGCCCTTCTTCAGCGCGATCTCGGCCGCAGCCTTGTACAGCGCAATGGCCTTGTCGCGGATCTGCGCGGCGATGTGTGCGCCGACCATTTCCACCGTCTTCTCGTAAGTGATGTTCTCGTCGTGCTCGCCCATCTCGGCCTTGGCCGCCGGGGTGTAGATCGGCTCGGGCAGCTTGTTGGCGTTCTGCAGGCCCTCGGGCAGCGCCACGCCGCAGACCGAGCGGCTCTCCTGGTATTCCTTCCAGCCGCTGCCGGCCAGGTAGCCGCGCACCACGGCCTCCACCGGAATCGGCTTCAAGCGCTGCACCAGCATCGAACGGCCCTTGACCAGATCCGCCTCGTCGGCCGAGACCACGCTCTCGGGCGCGTCGCCGGTCAGGTGGATGGGACAGATGGCCAGGCCCTTGGGGCCGAGCTGGTCGAACCAGAACAGGCTGAGCGTGGTCAGCAGAGCGCCCTTGCCGGGAATGGGTTCGCCCATGATCACGTCGAAGGCGCTGATGCGGTCGGAGGCCACCATCAGGATGCGGTCGTCGCCCACGGCGTAGTTGTCGCGCACCTTGCCGCGTGCGAGCAGCGGCAGGGACTTGAGGGCGGAGGTGTGCAGGGCGGTGCTCATGATCGGTCGCGGGGAAAGTGACAGACAAGAAAAAAGCCCGGTGACCGAACAGTCAACGGGCTTTGAACCATTCCGGCGGATTATCGCAGGTCGGTCGCGGGCTCAGGCGATCCGGCACCGGGCCGCCCGAACACGGCAGGGGCTCACACCACCTTTTGTGCCAGCTCGCCGCTGGCGTACCTGGCGGCCATCACGCTCAGCGTCTCGCCCTTGATCTTGGCGCCCTGACCTTCGCAGCCGAATTCCAGGTAGCGCTGCTTGCACACCGCCTTGGCCGCTTCGCGGGCGGGTTTGAGCCATTCGCGGGCATCGAACTTCTCGGGGTTCTCGGCCATGAACTTGCGCACCGCGCCGGTCATCGCCATGCGGATGTCGGTGTCGATGTTGATCTTGCGCACACCGTGCTTGATGGCTTCCTGGATCTCGGCCACCGGCACGCCGTAGGTTTCCTTCATCGCACCGCCGTACTGGTTGATGATGGCGCGCAGGTCCTGCGGCACGCTGGACGAACCGTGCATCACCAGGTGGGTGTTGGGGATGCGGGCGTGGATTTCCTTGACGCGGCTGATCGCCAGGATGTCGCCGGTGGGCGGGCGGCTGAACTTGTAGGCGCCGTGGCTGGTACCGATGGCGATCGCCAGCGCGTCCAGCTGGGTGGCCTTGACGAACTGGGCGGCCTCTTCGGGGTCGGTCAGCATCTGGCTGTGGTCCAGCTTGCCTTCGGCGCCGATGCCGTCTTCCTCGCCGGCGTCACCGGTTTCCAGGTTGCCCAGGCAGCCGAGTTCGCCTTCCACGGTCACGCCGGTCTTGTGAGCGAGTTCGACCACCTTGCGCGTGACGTCGACGTTGTAGTCGAAGCTGGCCGGGGTTTTGCCGTCTTCCATCAGCGAGCCGTCCATCATGACCGAGCCGAAGCCCAGGCCGATAGCGCCTTCGCAGACCTTGAGGCTGGTGCCGTGGTCCTGGTGCATCACCATCGGGATGTGCGGGTACATCTCGGCGGCGGCCTGGATCAGGTGCTTGATGAAGGCTTCCCCGGCGTATTTGCGGGCGCCGGCCGAGGCCTGCAGGATGACGGGTGCGCCGACCTCGTCGGCCGCGGCCATGACGGCCTGCACCTGTTCGAGGTTGTTGACGTTGAACGCCGGAATGCCGTAGCCGTTGGCAGCGGCGTGGTCGAGCAGTTCGCGCATGGAAACGAGCGCCATGGAATCCCCTAGGAGAAGTTGGTAACCGGTATGTAACCCGCGATTTTACCGTCGGTCGCGGGCGCCCAAGGGCATACCGCAGCGGGGGAACGGGTCACCAGATTGCCAAGGCGGCCAGGCGGCCGCCTGCGCCTCAGCCCGCCTTGCAGATCTTGAGCGTGTTGCTGCCGCCGGGGCGGCCCATCGGCTCACCCACCGTGATGGCGTAGACGTCGCCACTCTGCATCACGCCGCGCTTCTTCAGATCGGCTTCGGCGTCGGCCAGCGCGGTGTCGCGGTCGGCGCTGGTGCCCACCAGCAGCGGGCGCACGTTGCGGAACAGCGTCATCCTGCGCTGCGTCGCCAGTTTGGACGTCACCGCGAAGATCGGCATGCGCACGCTGTGCCGGCTCATCCAGAGCGCGGTGGAGCCCGACTCGGTCAGCGCCACGATCGCCTTGGCCTTCAGGTGGTGCGCCGTGAACAGCGCGCCCATGGCGATCGCGTGGTCGATGCGGGTGAACGTCTGGCCGATGAAGTCGTCTTCCAGCGGGTCGTACTCGGTCTTTTCGGCTTCCTGGCAGATGGCGGCCATCTGCTGCACCGTCTCCAGCGGGTACTTGCCGGCCGCCGTTTCGGCGCTGAGCATCACGGCGTCGGTGCCGTCGAGCACCGCGTTGGCCACGTCGGACACCTCGGCGCGCGTCGGCACCGGGTTGACGATCATGGACTCCATCATCTGCGTGGCGGTGATGACCACCTTGTCCATGTGGCGCGCCATCTTGATCATGTGCTTCTGCAGCCCGGGCACGGCGGCGTTGCCCACTTCCACGGCCAGGTCGCCGCGCGCGACCATGATGCCGTCGGACACCCGCAGGATGTTCTCCAGCTCGGGAATGGCTTCGGCGCGCTCGATCTTGGCGATCAGGCCGGGCTTGTGGCCGTAGGGCGCCGCCGCCATGTTGCACAGCTGGCGCGCCAGCTCCATGTCGGTCGCGTTCTTGGGGAAGCTCACCGCCACGTAGTCGGCGTGCAGGCTCATGGCGGTCTTGATGTCCTCCATGTCCTTGGCCGTGAGCGCGGGCGCGGTCAGGCCACCGCCCTGCTTGTTGATGCCCTTGTTGTTCGACAGCTCGCCGCCCAGCTTGACGGTGGTGTGCACAGCGTCGCCGACCACCTTGTCCACCGTCATCACGATCAGGCCGTCGTTGAGCAGCAGGGTGTCGCCGGCCTTCACGTCGCGCGGCAGCTCTTTGTAGTCCAGGCCCACGCCCGCGATGTCGCCCGGCTCGGTGCGCGAGGCGTCGAGCACGAAAGGCTGGCCGGGTTCGAGCTGGACCTTGCCTTCGGCGAACTTACCGACCCGGATCTTCGGGCCCTGCAGGTCGGCCATGATGCCGACCTCGCGCCCGGCGCGCTGGGCCGCCTCGCGCACGAGGTTGGCGCGGTCCACGTGGTCCTGCGCCTTGCCGTGCGAGAAGTTCAGCCGCACGACGTTGACCCCGGCGCGGATCATGGCTTCGAGCAGCGCAGGGTCGCTGGAAGCAGGGCCGAGGGTGGCGACGATCTTGGTGGCGCGCTGGGGCATGAAACAGTCTCCGGATCTGGGAATGGGGTGAGGGGATCGGCCACGCACCGGCCTCGGCGCGTAACTCAGTTTCAATTATCGGGCGTGTTGGTTACCAACCAGGTACAAGCGGCGCGGCGCCGGGTCAGGCCGGGCGGTTTTCCGGACGGTGGTACAGGTCGTTCGCGCGCAGCAGGTGATCGCTCATGGCCTGCGCGGCGGCGTCGCCGTCCCCGGCCGCGATCGCTTCGAAGATGCGCGTGTGTTCGGCAAGGGTGAGGGCTTCGGAGCCGGGCGCGCGCACGATGGACTGGTAGTACGCGCCAGCCCAGTTGAACAGGGCTTCGACGATCGCCGGGTAGATCGGATTGCCCGAAATGTTGGCGATCTCGCGGTGAAACAGCATGTCCTTGTGCAGGAAGACGTCGAGCTGGTTCAAGGCCGCCCGGTGGTCGTCGAGCCGCTGGCGCAAGCGCTGCACGTCCTGCGCATCGGCACGCTGGGCCGCCATCCGGCACATGCCCATCTCCATGAAGACGCGGGCGTCCTTGAGGTGTTCCAGCATGTCGGGCTGCATGCGCAGCAGGTGCTGCGCGCCACCCGCCACCTGCTCGATGAGCAGGTCGGCCGTCGGCACCATCACGCGGGCGCGTTCGCCGTGCGTGATCTCGACGATGCCCGAGCGGGCCAGGTCCTGCAGGGCTTCGCGCACCGCGGGCCGGCCCACGCCGTAGGTGTCCATCAGGTCGCGTTCGGACGGCAACTGGTCGCCCGGCCGCCACTCGCCGTCGCGAATACGCTGCAGCAGCCGGTCGACCACCTCCTGATAGATTTTTCTGCGCTGGATCGGCTCCGTGTTCATGCCAAAAAGAATAACCGAAGCCCGACCCCGCACCGCGGGCTCAGCGCAGCCCGTGCAGCACCTGGCCGAAGAAGTCGACGCCGCCCATCTGGCCGCCCTTGAGCACCAGTTCCAGGCCATCCATGCCGGCCGCGTCGGCGTGGGCCCGGCACAGCGGGGCGCCGGGCGCCAACTGGGCGGCCACGGTCAGGGCGGTGATGTCCAGCGCGCCGGCCACCGCGCCCGAGCTGTCGCCGCCGGCGATGGCCATGCGCCGC
>NZ_BSPB01000103.1:0-5250 GCF_030160815.1 Hydrogenophaga electricum
GCTCCCGTGCGCCCGCCTGCGGTGCCTGCACCCGCCCCGGCCGTGACTCTGGGCGAGCGGCCGGCCGGCGTCGGGGCCATGGACTGGCCCGCGCTGGCCGAGGCCGTGGCCGGTTGCACCGCCTGCGGCCTGTGCCGCACGCGACGCCAGACTGTGTTCGGCGTGGGCGACCAGCAGGCCGACTGGATGGTGATCGGCGAAGCACCCGGTGAACAGGAAGACCGGCAGGGCCAGCCCTTCGTGGGGCCGGCCGGCCAGTTGCTCGACAACATGCTGCGCGCCATCGGCCGCACCCGGGAGCCCGCCGAAGGGCAGCCGGGCGGTGGTACCTACATCGCCAACGTGCTCAAGTGCCGCCCGCCGGCCAACCGCAATCCGCAACCCGAAGAGGTGGCACAGTGCGAGCCGTTCCTGGCGCGGCAGGTGGCGCTGGTGCAGCCCAGGATCATCCTGGCCATGGGGCGCTTTGCGGTGCAGTCCCTGCTCAAGACCACCGAACCCATCGGCCGCCTGCGCGGGCGCGTGCACCGCTACGAGGGCGTGCCCGTCATCGTCACCTACCACCCCGCCTACCTGCTGCGCACCCCGGCCGACAAGCGCAAGGCCTGGGAAGACCTGTGCCTGGCGATGGAGACGGTGAACACCCCCCTGCGCGCCTGACGGCGCGCCAGAGACGGGGAAGCGCCGTCAGGCGCGCAGGGGGGTGTTCCCCTTTCCCGCAGGCCATAGGACCGTGGCGATGGCCACGACCACCAGGGCCACGGCGGCCCAGTCCTGCCAGTGCAGCACTTCACCGAGCCAGAGTGCGCCGCTGAACACGCCGAGCACGGGAATGAACATCACCGAGAGCGTGGAGGCGATGGGGGGCAGGTCGCGGGCGAGCATGAGCCAGACCACCTGGGCGAAGGCGAACACGCCCAGCGCGTTGTAGACGATGGCGGCCCACACCGCCGGGCTCGGGGCGCTCCAGGCCCCACGCTCGAACACCACCGACAGCAGGGTCATCCAGAGCGCGGTCAGCAGGGTCATCCAGAAGCTGATGGTCAGCGTCGAGGCCGGCATGGTGGTGCGGCGCATGCGTTGCGTGCCCACGGCCCAGACGGCGGCCGCGGCCAGCATCATGGCCACGCCCAGCGGCCGGCCGGTGAGCGAGATCACTTCGTGCCAGAGCAGCAGCACCACACCAAGCGCCGCCGCGAGCACGCCCCCCCAGGCGCGCGCCGGTAGCCGCTGCTGGAACCACAGCGCGCCGATCACGGCCGAAAACACCGGCATGGTGTAGCCCAGGATGGCCGCCCGCCCGCTGGAGAGCGACTGCACCGCGAGGATGGCCAGCGTGTGCCAGAACAGCATGTTCAGCACCGTCAGCACGCCCAGTTCGCGCCAGTGCGCGCGTGCGATGGTGAAAGGCTCGCGCCGCTGCACCAGCACGGCCGCCAGCACCGGCAGGCCCAGCCACATGCTCAGGGTGCGGAAGCTCAGGGGCGGGAACCCGGTCACGCCCAGCTTCATGATGGGCCAGTTGACCCCCCAGATGAGGGTGAGCAGGACGAGCAGGGTCAGTTGGCGGCGGGACAGGGGCATCCTGGCAATGTTAGCGGCCGGCGGGGCGGGGCGTGCGGCCCCGGGAATACTCAGTTGGTGATGGTGACGACGGCGTAGTCGCTGTCGCCCGTGTTGCCGTAGGCGTCGACGGCCGTGGCGAAATAGGACACCGACCCCGTGGCCGAGGCGGGCACCGTGGTCGTGAACTGGTAAGGCGTGGCGTTCAGTGTCCCGAGCAGGGTGCTGGTTCCGCTGTCGACCCGGTAGAACTGGATGCCGCTGATGCCGTTGTCGGAGATGGCCGCCGCGATCAGCGTGACGGTGGCGCCGGCGGCCGCGCTGGTCGGCGTCGTCACCAGGGTGGCGGTGGGCGCATCGTCGTCCACACCGCCGCACCCCGCGACCGCCAGCGACAGCAGCAAGGCGGTCACTGCGGTGGCGCCGCGCTGTGCAGGACGTGGCGTCGAAACGAGGGGCTGTGGCCCGGGAGAAGCGAGGGGGAAAGGGGGGCGTGGATCATGGTGGATTCATGATAGGGACGCGGTTCCCGGGCTGGGTTGCCTCTGTGTTTCCGTTCGGTAAACCGCCGGATACCGAGCCCGCCCGCCGCGGCGGGCGGTGCGCCGGGAGGCGGGCGCACCAGCGGCTTCTTTAAAATCGCCCGATGACCTTTCTCGACATGCTGGGCGCGGCAGAGCGCCAGAACCGATCCCTGCTCTGCGTCGGCCTCGACCCCGATCCGGCGAAGTTCCCGGCCGGCATGCAAGGCGACGCGTCGAAGATCTACGACTTCTGCGCCGCCATCGTCGACGCCACGGCCGACGCCGTGATCGCCTTCAAGCCGCAGATTGCCTACTTCGCGGCCCACCGTGCCGAAGACCAGCTGGAACGCCTGATGGCGCACATGCGCGCCGTGGCGCCGCAGGTGCCGGTGATCCTGGACGCCAAGCGCGGCGACATCGGCTCCACCGCGGAGCAGTACGCCATCGAGGCCTTCGAGCGCTACGGCGCCGACGCGGTCACGCTCTCGCCCTTCATGGGTTTCGACTCCGTGGCGCCCTACCTCAAGTACCACGGCAAGGGCGCTTTCCTGCTGTGCCGCACCTCCAACCCCGGTGGCGACGACCTGCAGAACCAGCGCCTGGCGTCGGTCGACGGCCAGCCCCTGCTGTACGAACACGTGGCGCGCCTGGCGCAGGGGCCTTGGAACCTCAACGGCCAGCTCGGGCTGGTCGTGGGCGCCACCTACCCGGCCGAAATCGAGCGCGTGCGTGAACTTGCGCCGACCGTGCCGCTGCTGATCCCCGGCGTGGGTGCCCAGGGCGGCGACGCGGTGGCCACCGTGCGCGCCGGGCACCGCAGCCAGGGCGGCGCCACCACCGGCGCGGTGATCGTCAATTCTTCGCGCGCCATCCTCTACGCCGCGGGCGACGCGGGTTTTGCCGCCGCCGCGCGGGCCGAGGCCCTGCGCACGCGCGATGTGCTGAACGCGGCGCGCGGCTGAGCGGGCCCGGCCGGCGCGCTGTGCGCCGGCGACACGCGCGGGCCGGTGCCCGGGCTACCATGGGTTGACCATCGAGGAGACACCCCGTGATCGACCTGTACACCGCGCCCACGCCCAACGGGCACAAGATTTCCATCGCCCTTGAAGAGCTGGGCCTGCCCTACACCCTCCAGGTGCTGGACCTGGCCCGCCATCAGCAGCGCGAGCCGGCCTTCCTGGCCATCAATCCCAACGGCCGCATCCCGGCCATCGTCGATCACGACGCCGGCGGCTTCGCGGTGTTCGAGTCCGGCGCGATCCTGATCTACCTGGCCGAAAAAACCGGCCGTCTGATGCCCGCCGATCCCCAGGGCCGCTCGCGCGTGCTGCAATGGCTGATGTTCCAGATGGGCGGCGTCGGGCCCATGATGGGGCAGGCCAATGTGTTCTTCCGCTACTTTCCGGACAAGATCCCGGCCGTGATCGACCGCTACCAGGGCGAGGTGCGGCGCCTGTTCGGCGTGCTCGACGGGCACCTGAAAGACCACGAATACCTGGCGGGCGACTATTCCATCGCCGACATCGCGAACTGGGCCTGGGTGCGCACGCACCGCTGGTCGGGCGTGGAGCTGGACGGGCTGCCGCACCTCAAGCGCTGGCGCGATGCGCTGCGTGCGCGCCCCGCCGTGCAGCGCGGCATTGAGCAGCCGCCTTCGAAGATCGACCTGGCGCGCGATGGCGATGCCGCCGCGCAGCGCTTTTCGCAGGAGGCCCGGGCCGTGGTGGAAATGGGGCGCGCGGGCCGCACCGGGGGCGCCGCATGAAACTGCACACCGCTTCCCGTGCACCGAACCCGCGCCGCGTGCTGATGTTCCTGGCCGAAAAACGGGTGCTGGACCGCTTTGAGCTGGTCAACGTCGACCTCAACGCGCAGGAGCACAAGAGCGCGGCCTTCCGGGCCAAGAGCCCGCTGGCGCGCGTGCCGGCGCTGGAGCTGCCGGACGGCCGCGTGCTGACCGAAACCCGCGCCATCTGCACCTATGCCGAAGGCCTGTTTCCCGAGCCCAACCTGATGGGCGTCGACGCCACCGAGCGGGCCTTCATCGAGATGGCCGACCGCCGCGTGGAGTGGTATTTCATGCTGCCCATCGGCCACTGCATCCGGCACACGCACCCCGGGCTGGCGCCGCTGGAGCAGCCGCAGTTCCCCGAGTTCGGCCGCTCCCAGGGCGAGAAGCTGCGCGAGGTGGCGGCCTGGCTCGACGCTGAGCTGCAGCGCCAGCCCTGGGTGGCGGGCGAGCGCCTGACCATTGCCGACATCACGGCTTTCTGTGCGATCGAATTTGCCCGGTTGATGCGTTTCCAGGCAGGCGCCGAGGGATTCCACGCGCTGCAGGCCTGGCGCGACCGCATGGCCGCGCGGCCCAGCGCGCAGGTCTGACCTGCCGCCTCACTCCAGCGGAGCGGGGCGCGTGGCGTCGAACTTCTCGCGCGCGCTGCTGGCCAGCGCCATCTCGCCCGGGGTGCCGGGGGTCCAGCTGTCCACGGGCTGGGGCTCGCCCTGGGCGTCCAGCGCCAGGTAGACCGCCAGGCATTCGGCGGTCTTGATCAGCGCACCGCGTGCCAGCGAGCCGCTGAGCAGCTCCACCATGATGTTCATGTTCGTGCGGCCCGTGAAGGCGAGCCGGGCCTGCACCTCCACCATGTCTCCCAGCCGCAGGGTGCGCTGGAAACGGATGCTGCTGAGGTAGACCGTGGCGCACGGGCCTTGTGCCCAGGCGCTGGCGCAGGCGTGGCCGGCCTGGTCGATCCATTTCACGACCGTGCCGCCCGCGACCCGGTGGTCGGGGCCCAGGTCGCCGGGTTCAACCAGGAAACGCAGGGTGATGGTGGACATGGCCAGATTCCCTCAGGTGCGGGCGATGCGCCATTCTGGTCAGGCCGGGCGGGCTTTGCCAAGTCAGCAGGTGTGTCGGTTTGTGTGCAGGGGCATACCGGCGGCGTCCGTTGGGCGTTTCAGCGCCACGGTGACGGGGTGCTCACCAACGCCTTTTCCAGCGTGGGCAGCGCTTTCAGGCCCCGCGCCAGCTGGCGCTCCAGGGCCTGGCGCAAGGCCCGGCGGCCCGGCGGGCGCTGGCGCGGCTGGCGTTCGAGCAGGCCGAGCGCGGTATCGAGGTCGTTCCAGTGCCCCAGCCGGTCCTGCGCCCGGCGCAGCGCGGCGT
>NZ_BSPB01000104.1:0-5184 GCF_030160815.1 Hydrogenophaga electricum
GGCCACGGCGGCCCACTGCCCAGCGCCGGCCGGCCGGCGCCGGGGCACCGGAACCACGCGCGCCGGCGCTGCCAGCCGCTGCTCGATGGCGGCATACCCCAGCGCGACCGCGCCGGTCAGACCGATCATCCAGAGCGCCAGCACGCTGGCTGGGCCCAGCGCCAGTTCGTGCGCCACCAGGGTGTAGATCTCCACCTCCACCGTGCTGTAGCGCGGCCCCCCCAGCACGAGCGCCAGCCCGAAGCCCGAAAAACAGTACAGGAACACCAGGCACACCGCCGCCGCCATCCAGGGCGCGATGGCCGGCCACTCGACGCGCCAGAATGCCCGCCAGGGTGTCGCCCCCAGGCTGCGCGCGGCCGCCAATCGCGTGGCGTCGATCCGTTCCAGCGCTTCGACACCGGCGCGCACGACCACGCAAAGGTTGAAGAACAGGTTGCCGTACAGCAGCAGCCAGGGCGTGTCTTCCAGTTCGATGCCCCAGGCGGCCAGCGGTGCGCCAAGCACACCGCGCGGACCCCACAGCGCCAGCACGCCCATGGCCGCCACCAGCGTGGGCACCACGAAGGGCAGCATGAGCAGGCGCAGCAAGGCACCCCGGCCCGGGAACGTCCAGCGCGCCAGCACCCAGGCCATGGGCAGCCCGATGGCGAACGCGGCCAGCCCCGTGACCGAAGCCTGCAGGAACGACCACAGCAGGCGCCAGCGCAGGTGCGCGTCCTGCCACAGGGCCCACCAGCGCAACGGCTCACCGCCGAAGGCGTCCCGCCCGGCAAAAGCCTCGGCCAGCAGACGCATCAACGGCGCCACCTGCACCAGCCCCAGAAATACCAGGGGCGGCGCCAGCAACAGCCAGCGCGCGCGCTTCATGCGAGAAGGACGCTTCGCGAACGAAGGCCCGCCCCCGCCGCAGGGCACCGTGGAACCGGCTTCGCCGGGCCACAGGGTGCCGCCACCCCTCGAAGCGCCACCAGCGCGCTACGGAGGGGGGAAGCCGCGGCAGCGGCGCAGGGGGGTGTCACTTCAACACCACCTGGGTCCAGCGCTGCAGCCAGGCGCGGCCCTTTTCGTCGGCGAGCGCAGGCGGCGGATTGTCGAAGGTGGCGGGCTCGGGCGCGTGCAGGCGCATGACTTCGGCGCGTGCCGCACCGGCCTCGGCCGGGTACATCCACATCGTGGTCTGCAGGGCCTGCTGCACGGGGGCCGAACGCAGGAACTCGATGAAGCGGCCCGCCGCCTCGCGCGCGGCCGGCTGGCCCCCGCGCACCAGCGCCACGCCCTCCACCTGGCGGAACACGGCGCCCTTGAACGCCAGGTTGGCCGTGGGCGATTCGGACAGCTTGTCCTTGGCGTAGAACACCTCGGCGGCCGGGCTGCTGGCGTAGCTCACCACGATCGGGCGGCTGCCGCCGTTGCGCGTGAATTCGGTGTAGTAGGCCTCGGTCCAGCCCTTGACCACCTTCACGCCGTTGCTGCGCATCCGGGCCCACCAGGCAAAGGCGGCTTCTTCGCCCAGGCCGGCGATGGTGGCGTGCAGGAAGGCCTGCCCCGGGCTCGATGTACCCGGGTGCTGGACCACCAGCAGCTTCGCGTAGGCCGGCTGGGCCAGGTCGTCCAGGCTGGTCGGCAGCGCCAGGCCCTTCTGCGCGAACCAGGCCTTGTCGACATTGAGGCTCACGTAGCCGTAGTCGACCGGCACCACGCCTTGGCCCAGGGTGACCGCCGCCGCGCGTTGCGCCGCCGGGCCGGTGTAGGGCTCGATCACGCCCGCAGCCAGCGCCCGCGGCAGCAGGCTGTTGTCGATGCCGAACACCACGTCGGCGATCGGGCGTGCCTTGGTGAGGATGAGCTTGTTGGTCATCTCGCCGGCATCCCCCGACTTGACCAGTTGCAGCCGCACGCCAGCCGCTTTCTCGAACTGCGTCAGCAGTTCCTTGGGCAGGTCGAACGAGCTGTGCACCAGCACGCGCAACGGCAAGGGCTCGGCAGCCCATGTGGACGGTGCCAGCGCCGCCAGGGAAAGAGAGGTGAGAGCCGAAAACAGAAACCGCCGTTGCATGGGAGACGCCTTGTCCTACGAAAAACGCCGCTCGGGTGGCGCTGGACGGCGGCTCGCCACCACGGCGGCCGGTCGTTCACGCTCCCTACGCTGGCACAACCCAGATCAGGTGAGAGGGGTATTTCTCAGCCGCGACGCCTATCGGCGCGCCGCACCCCCGGTGAAGCGTGGATTGTAGGCCGCGCAGGGCGGCGCGCCAGCCGCCGGGCGGTGCTTGTCCGAACCGCCAAACGCCCTCTAGCATGCGTCCACCCGGCCCCAGAACCGGCGTGGCCGGCCCCCGCCACCTTCTGCCCAGGAGACCCTCATGCGCCTGCGACCACATCTGCCCCTGCTGCCCTGGTTGTGCCTGCCCGCACTGGCCTGGCCGCAAACCGCCGCGCCCCCGGCCTTTCCGCCCGAGGCCCAGGCGCTCGCACCCGAAGCCCTTCGAGAGCGCCTGGTGGGCAAGTCCTTCGCCTACCAGAACCTCAACGGCAGCGAGGTACGCCTGCAGTTCAAGACCGACTACGTCTACGTCGACACCCCGCAGGTGAGCGATTCGGGCCGCTGGCGCACCGAGGGCTCGGCCCTGTGCGTCGAATGGAACCGCTTGCGCGGCAGCAGCGGCTGCAGCGAGATGCGCGCCGCCGGCCCGCAGCTGTACCTGATGCGCCTGACCACCAACGACGTGGTCAGCCTGCGCGAGCGCTGAGCGGCGCCCGGCGGCGGCTCAGTGCGCGCCGCCGGCGTCGCCACTGCCCGCGCCGTGCACCGGCTTGGCGAACCAGATCACGGCCACCAGCACCAGGAACAGCACGGCCGAGAGGTGGAACAGGTCGTTCACCGCGAGCGTGAACGCCTGCTGGTTCACCAGCCGGTCGATGGTGGCCAGCGCCTGCTCGCGGCTCATGCCGGCCGCCATGAACTGCTGCAGGCTGGCCATGGCGGTGGCGTTGCCCGCGTGCACGGCTTCGGCCAGTTGCGCGTGGTGCAGCGAGGCGCGGCTTTCCCACAGCGTGGTGAACAGCGAGGTGCCCACGGCGCCGGCGGTGATGCGCACGAAGTTCGACAGGCCCGATGCCGAAGGCAACTTCTCCGGCGGCAGGCCCGAGAACACGATGGCCTGCAGCGGGATGAAGAAGAACGCCATCGCCGCGCCCTGCAGCAAGGTCGGGATCAGGATGGTGGTGAAGTCGGCGTCGGTGTTGAAGTGCGAGCGCATCCACAACACCCCACCGAAGCCCAGGAAGGCGATGGTGGCGAGCTTGCGCGGGTCCAGCCGGCCCACGTTCTTGCCAACCCAGGGCGACAGCACCAGCGCCAGCAGCCCCACCGGCGCGGTGGCCAGCCCGGCCCAGGTGGCCGTGTAGCCCATGAACTGCTGCAGCCACAGGGGCAGCAGCACCACGTTGCCGAAGAACAGCCCGTAGGCGATGGACAGCGACAGCGTGCCGGCGACGAAATTGCGGCGTGCGAACAGGCGCAGGTCGACGATGGGGTGCTTCTCTGTCAGTTCCCAGGCCAGGAAGAACAGGAAGGCGATCACCGAGACCACGGTCAGCATGATGATCTCGCCGGACTCGAACCAGTCCAGCTCCTTGCCCTTGTCGATCATGATCTGCATGGCGGCCACGAACAGCACCAGCAGCACCAGACCCACGCGGTCCAGCGGCACCCGGCGCGGGCCGGGGTCGCGCGTGCGGTAGATCGACCAGGTCAGCGCGGCCGCGAAGATGCCCACCGGGATGTTGATGTAGAAGATCCAGGGCCAGGCGATGTTGTCGGTGATCCACCCGCCCAGCAACGGGCCGGCCACCGGCGCGATCAGCACCGTCATCGACCACATGGCCATCGCCACGCCCGCCTTGGCGCGCGGGTAGCTGCCCAGCAGCAGGGTCTGCGACAGCGGAATCATCGGGCCCGCCACCAGCCCCTGCAGCACGCGGAAGGCGATCAGCATGCCAATGTTGGGTGCCAGCCCGCACAACCACGAGGCCAGCACGAACAGCAGCACGCTCATGGTGAACAGGCGCACCTGGCCGAAACGCTGGGTCAGCCAGCCGGTCAGCGGCACCGAGATGGCGTTGGCCACCGCGAACGAGGTGATGACCCAGGTGCCCTGCGCCGGGCTCACGCCCATGTCGCCGGCGATGGCAGGAATCGACACGTTGGCGATGGACGTGTCGAGCACGTTCATGAACGTGGCCAGCGACAGCGCCAGCGTGCCCAGCGCGAGCTGGGCTCCTTGCAGCGGCGCGAAGGCCGGTCCCGCCGCAGCGGGGGGTGGCGGTGGCGCGACGGGCGCGGGCGTATCCGCCCCGGCCGCCGGCCGGATGGCTTCGGTGCTCATGGTGCGGACACTCAGTGGGTGGCGGCGGTGCTGGCGGCGGCAGCGACCGTGGCGGCCCCGGGCGCGGAGGCGGCCGCCGCCTTCAGGGCCTTGGGTGCCTGGGCCACGGCCCGCGCAGCGCCACCAGTGCCCAGGTTGCGGGCAATGATCTGGCGCACGCGCTCATCGGCGGCCGCGGCGTCCTGCGCGAACACCTCGGTAGCCTTGCTCGACGACGCGGCCGAAGCGGTGGACAGCACCGCGCCGTCGGTGCGGGAGATGTCCACCTTGGCTTCCATCGACAGCCCCACGCGCAGCGGGTGTTCGGCCAGTTCCTTCGGGTCGAGCTGGATGCGCACCGGCACGCGCTGCACCACCTTGATCCAGTTGCCAGTGGCGTTCTGCGCCGGCAGCAGCGCGAAAGCCGCGCCGGTGCCCGCGCCCATGCCTTCGATGGTGCCGTGGTACACGACCTTGCTGCCGTAGACGTCGGCGGTCAGTTCCACCGGCTGCGCCAGGCGCAGGTGGCGCAACTGGCTTTCCTTGAAGTTGGCCTCGACCCACACCTGCTCCAGCGGGATCACCGACATCAGCGGCGAACCGGCGGCCACGCGCTGGCCCAGCTGCACGTTGCGGCGCGCCACGTAGCCGTCCACCGGCGCCACCAGATCGGTGCGCTGCACCGCCAGCGCGGTTTCGCGCACGCGGGCCGCCGCGCGCTGCACGCTCGGGTGCTGGTCGGCGGTGGTGCCTTCGGTCAGCGACTCGCTGGCCGCGAGCTGGTCGCGCGCTGCCTGCAGGGCCGATTCGGCCG
>NZ_BSPB01000105.1:0-4865 GCF_030160815.1 Hydrogenophaga electricum
CGGCGCTGGCGCCCGTGGCGCGGCAGCAGCCCCTGCCCTGGCAGCGCAGCGCGCCTGCAATCGGCCAGCGCGTGAACGATCTGCAAGCCCTGTGGCAACCGGCGGCTCCGGCGGCGGCATTCGCGCCTGTCGACACCGTGGCGGCGCCCGATGCCGCCGCTTCGCCGAACAGCCTGCCGGCCCCCGCGGCACTGCCCGACGGCGAATGGCCGCTGGGCCGCGCCGTGGCGCAGTTGCACGGCGTCTACATCCTGGCCGAAAACGCACAGGGCCTGGTGGTGGTCGACATGCACGCGGCGCACGAACGCATCGTCTACGAACGCCTCAAGCAGCAACTCGACGCGCACCAGGTCGCCAGCCAGCCGCTGCTGATTCCAGCCACCTTCGCCGCCACGCCCGAAGAAGTGGCCACGGCCGAGAGCGCGGCCCCGGTGCTGACCCAGCTGGGACTGGAAATCGTGCCGTTCTCGCCGAAGACACTGGCCGTGCGCGCCGTGCCCACCACCCTGTCGGCGGGCGACCCGGTCGCCCTGGCGCGCAGTGTGCTGGGCGAACTGGCGCAGCACGAAGCCAGCACCGTGGTGCAGCGCGCGCGCAACGAACTGCTGGCCACCATGGCCTGCCACGGCGCGGTGCGTGCCAACCGGCGCCTCACGCTGGACGAAATGAACGCCCTGCTGCGCCAGATGGAAGTGACCGAGCGCAGCGACCAGTGCAACCACGGTCGCCCCACCTGGCGCCAGCTGGGCATGAAGGACCTGGACGCGCTCTTCCTGCGTGGGCGTTGAAGCACCAAACAAGGGCCATTCAGGGTGTCGCATACCCAAAAATGGCACCACACAAAGACATAGAGCCCCAAAACCAGGCATTTTTGCCTGGCGAAATGCGGTTTTTTCATAATGTCATGCACCAAAACAGGCATGACCATGAAATACACCTCGGTTCACGACTTCCTCGCTCACGTCGCCCAGCGCAATCCGGGCCAACCAGAATTCCACCAGGCCGTCACCGAGGTGATGGAAAGCCTCTGGCCCTTCATTGCGGCCCACCCGAAATACGCCGAACAGGGCCTGCTGGAGCGCCTGGTCGAGCCCGAGCGGGTGGTCATGTTCCGCGTGTCGTGGGTCGATGACCACGGCCAGGTCCAGGTCAACCGCGGCTACCGCATCCAGCACAGCATGGCCATCGGCCCCTACAAGGGCGGCATCCGCTTTCATCCCTCGGTCAACCTGTCGGTGCTCAAGTTCCTGGCCTTCGAGCAGACCTTCAAGAACGCCCTGACCACCCTGCCCATGGGCGGTGGCAAGGGCGGTTCGGACTTCGATCCCAAGGGCAAGAGCCCGGCCGAGGTGATGCGCTTCTGCCAGGCCTTCGCCGGCGAATTGTTCCGCCACGTGGGCAGCGACACCGACGTGCCGGCCGGCGACATCGGCGTCGGTGGCCGCGAAGTGGGCTACATGGCCGGCATGGTCAAAAAGCTGACCAACCGCGCGGATTGTGTGTTCACCGGCAAGGGCCTGAGCTTCGGCGGATCGCTGATCCGCCCCGAGGCCACGGGCTACGGCACGGTGTACTTCGCCCAGGAAATGCTCAAGACGCGCCAGATGGACTTCCAGGGCCTGCGCGTGAGCGTCTCGGGCTCGGGCAACGTGGCGCAGTACGCGGTCGAAAAGGCCATGCACCTGGGTGCCAGGGTGATCACCGTGTCGGACTCCAGCGGCACCGTGATCGACGAAGACGGCTTCTCGCCCGAAAAGCTCGCGCTTCTGATGGAGGTGAAGAACCATCTGTACGGTCGCGTGAGCGACTACGCCGCCCGCACCGGCTCGCGCTTCGAGGCCGGTGTGCGCCCCTGGCACGTGCCGGTGGACGTGGCCCTGCCCTGCGCCACGCAGAACGAGCTGGACGAAAACGACGCGCGCACCCTGATCGCCAACGGCGTGAAGTGCGTGGCCGAGGGCGCCAACATGCCGTCCACCATCGAAGCGGCCAAGGCCTTCGAGGCCGCCGGCATCCTGTATGCCCCGGGCAAAGCCAGCAACGCGGGTGGGGTGGCCACGTCGGGCCTGGAAATGAGCCAGAACGCCGAGCGCATGGCCTGGCCGCGCGAGGAAGTGGACGCCCGCCTGCTGCAGATCATGCAGGGCATCCACGCCGCCTGCCTGGCGCACGGCCGGCAGGCCGATGGCCGCGTGAGCTACATCGACGGCGCCAACATCGCCGGCTTCGTGAAGGTCGCCGACGCCATGCTGGCCCAGGGCGTGATCTGAAACCGACCGCCCCCGGCCTGGCGCGCTGCCAGCCAGGCCACCGAAGCGGGCCGAACGCCCGCTTCAGTCCAGCGTCTGCCGGTAGCGCCTGAGCGCGATCACCCCGGCCACCGCGGTGAAGGCCAGCATCGGCCAGAGTTCACCCCAGAGTTGGGGCGCCTCGGCGCCCTTGAGCATGATGCCGCGCACGATGCGCAGGAAATGTGTCAGCGGCAGCACCTCGCCCAGGTGCTGCGCCCAGGGCGGCATGCCCCGGAACGGGAACATGAAGCCCGAGAGCAGCATCGAGGGCAGGAAAAAGAAGAAGGTCATCTGCACCGCCTGCAACTGGTTGCGCGCGACGGTGGAGAAGGTGAAGCCGACCGCGAGGTTGGCGACGATGAAGACACCGATCATCGCCATCAGCAGCGCGAAGCTGCCGACCATCGGCACCTCGAACAGCATCAGGGCGGCACCGATGATCACGCCCAGCTGCACGTAGCCGATCACCACGTAGGGCAGGATCTTGCCCACCATCACCTCGAACGGCCGCACTGGCGTGGCCAGCAGGTTTTCCATGGTGCCGCGCTCGCGCTCGCGCGTCATCGCCAGGCTGGTCAGCATCACCATGGTCATGGTCAGGATGGTGCCGATCAGGCCGGGCACGATGTTGTAGCGCGACAGGCCTTCGGGGTTGTAGCGGCGGTGGATGCGCAGCTCGAACGGCGGCGCCCCCTTCTGTAGGGCGCGCAGCGGGCCGACCAGGTCGTGAGCCAGCGCCTGCGTGCCCATCTGGCCCAGCGCGGCAATGGCGTTGCCCGAGGCCGACGGGTCGGTCGCGTCGACCGCCACCAGCACCGCCGGCTGTTCGCCGCGCACCACCGAGCGGCTGAAGTCGTGCGGGATCTCGACCACGAACTGCACCTCGCCGTCGGCCATGAGCGCATCGGCCTCGGCCGGCGAGGTGCCCTGGTGCACCACCTTGAAGTAGCCGCTGTTCTGCAGCGCCGCGACCAGGCTGCGCGCCTGCGGCCCGGCGTCGGCCGCCACCACCGCCGTCGGCAGGCCCTTGGGATCGGTGTTGATGGCGTAGCCGAACAGCACCAGTTGCAGCACCGGAATGCCCGCCGCCATGGCGAAGGTCAGGCGGTCGCGCAGCATCTGCTGGAATTCCTTGAGGAACACGGCCCAGGTGCGGGCGGGCGAAAAGCGGCTCATGCCTGGGGCCTCCCGGGGGCGCCCGGAGCAAAGTTGTCCTGCGCGCGGTCGATCAGGCCGATGAACACATCCTCCAGCGTGGCGCGGCTGGCTTGCACACGCAGGCCCGGTTCGGCCTGCAAGGGCGCCAGCGTCTGCGCCAGCCGGTCCGCATCGGGCCCGGCCACGTGCAGCGCGTTGCCAAAGGCGACCACGCTTTGCACGCCGGGCTGGCCGCGCAGGCGCTCGGCCCAGGCACCGGCCCGTTCGCCCTCGACCGACCAGACACACAACCCCGCGCCCTCGACGATCTGCTGCTCGCTGCCGCGCGCCAGCACCGTGCCGTAGGCGATGTAGACCAGGTCGTGGCAGCGCGCGGCCTCGTCCATGTAGTGCGTCGAGACCAGCACCGTGATGCCCTGCCCGGCCAGCGTGTGAATCTGGTCCCAGAAGTCGCGCCGCGCCTTCGGGTCCACGCCCGCCGTCGGCTCGTCGAGCAGCAGCAGGCGCGGTTCGTGGATCAGGCAGGCCGCCAGCGCCAGCCGCTGCTTCCAGCCGCCCGAGAGCGCGCCGGCCAGTTGCTGCTGGCGGCCCTGCAGACCCAGGCGCTCCAGTGCGCGGTCCACCGCTTCACGGCGTTTCGGCAGTTCGAACAGGCGCGCCACGAAGTCCAGGTTCTCGCGGATCGACAGGTCTTCGTACAGGCCGAACTTCTGCGTCATGTAGCCGACCTGGCGCTTGATCGCGGCGGCGTCCTTGCGGAAATCCAGCCCCAGGCACTGACCCTCGCCCGCGTCGGGCCGAAGCAGGCCGCAGAGCATGCGGATGGTGGTGGTCTTGCCGCTGCCGTTGGGGCCGAGGAAGCCGCAGATGCGGCCCTGGCCGACCTGCAGGTTCACACCGTCCACCACCGCACGGCCGCCGTAGCGCTTGGTCAGGCCGCGCACATCGATGGCCAGCGCACCGTTCACGACGGGTCCTTGGCGGCGGGGTGCACGTCCAGCGGCTGCCCGGGGTGCAGGCGCATGGCCTGGGCCGGATCGGGTTTGGCCTCGACCAGGTAGACCAGCCGCGCGCGCTGCGCGTTCGAATAGATGACCGGCGGTGTGAACTCGGGCGCGGTGGCGATGCGGCTGATGCGCGCGTTCACCGCGGCGCCGCAGCCGTCGCAGGACAGCGTCACCGACTGCCCCAGCGACAGCGCGGCCAGCTCCGCCTCGGGCACGTAGAAGCGCGCCTTGACCGCGCCCGGCGGCAGCAGCGACACCACCGGCTGGCCGGCCCCCACGTACTCGCCCTGGCGGTAGAACACCTCGGCCACCTGCGCGTCGGCGGGCGCGGCCTGCTGCTTTTGCGCGACCCGCCAGGCGCCCGCACGCACCGCTTCGCGCGCCGACGCGGCCGTGGCCTCGGCCGCGC
>NZ_BSPB01000106.1:0-4347 GCF_030160815.1 Hydrogenophaga electricum
CCGTGCTGCGGCAGGCGCTGGCGCTGGCCGGTGCGCCCGCTGCGGTGCCGGCGGTGTCCGCAGCGGCCGCCGTGGCCGCCAGCCGGCCGCTGAAGATCGTCGCCATCACCTCGTGCCCCACCGGCGTGGCCCACACCTTCATGGCGGCCGAGGCGCTGGAGCAGGGCGCCAAGGCGCTGGGTCACCAGATCCAGGTGGAAACGCAGGGCTCCGTCGGGGCGCAGAACACGCTCAGCGCCCAGGCCATCAGCGACGCCGATCTGGTGCTGATCGCGGCCGACACCCAGGTCGAGCGCAGCCGCTTTGCCGGCAAGCGCCTGCATTCCTCAGGCACCAAGGCCGCCATCCACGATGCGCAGGCCCTGATCGCCAAGGCGCAGACCGAGGCTGCCGTGTGGGGGGGCGAGGGCGCTGCCGCCGCAACGACCACCACCGCAGCCGGTGCCCCGTCCGCAGGCAAGGGGGCCACCACC
This sequence comes from Hydrogenophaga electricum, assembly GCF_030160815.1. Taxonomy (NCBI): domain Bacteria; kingdom Pseudomonadati; phylum Pseudomonadota; class Betaproteobacteria; order Burkholderiales; family Comamonadaceae; genus Hydrogenophaga; species Hydrogenophaga electricum. Next base: position 474 of record NZ_BSPB01000106.1, read on the forward strand.
GGCCCGTACAAGCACCTGATGACCGGCGTCTCTTTCATGCTGCCCTTCGTGGTGGCGGGTGGCCTGCTGATCGCGCTGGCCTTTGCGCTGGGCGGTATCTACGTGTACGACGACGCGCACAAGGGCACGCTGGGCTGGGTGTTGTTCCAGATCGGCGCCAAGGGCGGCTTCGCGCTGATGGTGCCGGCGCTGGCCGGCTATATCGCGTTTTCCATCGCCGACCGGCCCGGCATCGCGCCCGGCATGATCGGTGGCCTGCTCGCGGGCACCGTGGGCGCCGGCTTCCTCGGCGGCATCGCGGCCGGCTTCATCGCCGGTTATTCGGTCAACGCGCTCAACCGCTGGATCCGCCTGCCGCGCGGGCTCGACGGCCTCAAGCCGGTGCTGATCCTGCCGCTGCTGGGCGCTGTCATCACCGGCGTGGCGATGATGATGGTCATCGGCCAGCCGGTGGCGGCCATCATGGCGGCGCTGACCGAATGGCTCAAGGGCCTGCAGACCGGCAGCGCCATGCTGCTGGGCATCACGCTGGGCGCGATGATGGCGGCCGACATGGGCGGCCCGATCAACAAGGCGGCCTATGTGTTCTCGACCACGCTGATCGCGTCGGGCGTGGCCACGCCGATGGCCGCCGCCATGGCCGCCGGCATGGTGCCGCCGCTGGGCATCGCGCTGGCCTGCTACCTGTTCGGCAGCCGCTTCACCGCCGAAGAGCGCGAAGCCAGCAAGGCGGCCGCCGTGCTCGGCCTGGCCTTCATCACCGAAGGCGCGATTCCCTACGTGGCGCGCGATCCGCTGCGGGTCATTCCCGCCTGCGTGCTGGGCGCGGCCACCGCCGGTGCGCTGTCGATGATGTGGGGCATTGCGCTGCAGGCGCCGCACGGCGGCGTGTTCGTGCTGGCGATTCCCAACGCGGTCAACCACGTCATCCTCTACGCGCTGGCGATCCTGGCCGGCACCGTGGTCACCGCCCTGGCACTGGGCGCCTTCAAGAAGAAACTGGCCTGAGCATGCAAGACGACCCCCGTTTCACCATCAGCCGCGACACCCGCCTGTGCATGTCGCTCGCCGGCCGGCCGGGCAACGCCGGCACCCGGCTGCACAACCATCTGTACCGGCAACTGGGGCTGGACTGCGTCTACAAGGCCTTCACCACCACCGACCTGCCGGCCGCCATCGGTGGCATGCGGGCGCTGGGCATCCGGGGCTGCGGCGTGTCGATGCCGTTCAAGGAAGCCTGCATTCCGCTGCTGGACGAGTTGACGCCGTCGGCCGCGCGGCTGCAGTCGGTCAACACCATCGTCAACGACGACGGCCGGCTGGTCGCCTACAACACCGACTACATCGCCGTCGCCGCGCTGCTGAAGGCGCATGGCGTGGCGCCGGGAACGCCCTTCGTGCTGCGCGGCAGCGGTGGCATGGCCCGTGCCGTGCTCGCCGCCCTGGTCGACCACGGCCTGCACCAGGGGCTGGTGGTTGCGCGCAATCCGCAGGCCGGCGCCGCACTGGCCGCGCAGCACGGACTGGGCTGGCAGCCCGATGTGCCTGCCGCGGCGCCGGGGGCGCTGCTGGTGAACGTGACGCCGCTGGGCATGGCCGGTGCGCCGGAGGCGGCGACCCAGGCGTTCCCCGATGCGCTGGTCGGTGCCGCGTCGTGCGTGTTTGATGTGGTGGCCCTGCCGCCCGACACGCCGCTGGTGCAGGCCGCCCGGCGCCTGGGCCGGCCGGTGATCAGCGGGGACGAGGTGATCGTGCTGCAGGCGGTGGAGCAGTTCGCGCTCTACACCGGGGTGCGCCCGACGCTGGCGCAGGTGGCCGCTGCGGCGGCCCATGCCCGCGCCGCGTAGGCCGGGCTGGCTCGGGGAATGGGGTGAGGCCGGGCGTCAGCTGCAGCTGACGCTGCCGCAACCGCTCATGGTGGCGGGGCGGACCTTGCCCGGGTCGGCCAGGGTCTCGGTGCGCGAATCGAAACCCACTTCCTTCATGTGCAGGGCCAGGCCCGCGTCCATGGTGGCCGCGTGCTGCGGGAACCATTCCACCAGCGCCTCGGCCAGGCGGTTGATGATGTCGGTGTCGCCCTTCTCGTAATGCTCGGTCACGGCGCGCAGGGTTTCGAGGATGGTGGCGTGGTGGCTGGCGTGGCAGTTGTCGGGGGCAAAGCCGATCGCCACCATCCAGCGCTCTTCCTGCGCAAAGTGCTCCACCGTGTGGTCGACGAAGCGCAGATACAGCGGCAGCTGTTCGCTTTCCGGCAGGGCCAGCAGTTGATTGAGCATCTGCACGAACTCTTCGTGCGTGTCGTCCATGCGGCCGTCGCCGGTGCGCAACTGGTCGGACCACGGCAGGCCCTGGGACGGCGGCACGGCGGCGGGAGCTTCGGGGGTGGCGGTGGCGTTCATGGTGCGGGACTCTAAGCGGCGGCTGGCGGCAAGGGCTTGACGGGCGTCAAGCGCTTCCGGAAAACGCGGACAGCCGCCATTGTGCCCCGGCGCTGGCGGGGCAGCGCTCTCAGGCGTCGACCGCCGGGGGCGTGGCCTGACCGGTGGCCAGGCGCATGGCGGCGACGAGGTCGGGCGCCTGCAGCGCGGCGGGCAGTCCGGCGAGCACCGGGTCCTGCGCGATCGCGGCACGCAGGTGGTGGGTGTCGGGGCCGTCGCCCAGGCCCAGGGCCTGCTCCACGGGCAGCGGCTCCAGGGCCAGGCGTTCGCCCAGGCGCACACACAGGTAGCCCAGTGCGATGCGCGCCAGGCGGGCCGGCTGGATGGCCAGCGGCGGCGTGATCAGCAGGCGGCCCATGTCGCTCACGTCGTTCACCAGCGCGTTGGGCAGCTCCCACGAACGCATGAGCATGCCGCCGATTTCCACCGCGTTGAGCCCGAGCAGATCCTGCTCCAGGCGGGCGCGCGCCAGCCGGTCGCGGTGCAGCCAGGCCGGCAGGCCGGCGGCCGGGATCAGCGAGGCGGTGGCGAGCTGGCCCACGAAACCGAGCACGACCTGGGTGGCCAGGGCGCTCTGGTCGGGCAGGTTCAAGGCCTTGCCCAGGCGCACAGCCAGTTCGCTGGCCAGGCCGCTGGCCTGCCAGATGCTGTCGAAGGCTTTCTGGGCTTCGGCCAGCGTGGGCTTGAAGGCGTCGGCCAGCATGTACTGCAGGCAGATGCTGCGCACGGTGTTGATGCCCAGGAACGTCACCGCCTGCCCGATGCCGGTGACGGGCTGGCGCAGGCCGTAATAGGGCGAGTTGACCTTGGCCAGCACCTTGGCCGCGATCAGCGGCTCCCCCATGACGAGCTCGCTCAGCTCGGTCGAGCTGGCGCGGGTGAGGAATTCGGGCGACAGCAGTTGCTGCATCGAACGCGGTGGGCGGGGAATGCCGCGCACCGCCGTTTCCAGGGCCTGGCGCCGGTCGCTGTCGAGCACGGCTTCCGGCCGCCACTGGAAGCTGGCCAGCTCGGGCGGGACCGGGCCCAGCGCGGGCGGCGGCGAGGTCACGACCACGGGGGCCGGGGGCAGTGTGGACGGCGGGACGGGCGGAGGCGCCGATGGGGTCTGGCGGGGCGTCGCCTCGGGGCGGGCTTTGGGCGGCGCCGATGGTGGCGGGGCCTCGCCGGGGCGGTGGGCGGGGGGCTTGCGCCACCACCACCAGGCCAGGGCGAGGACCAGCACGGCGGCCAGCCAGAGCAGCAGGGGGGACATGGGATGGATCTCCGGCCGGCCGGGGGCCGGGTTTTCTGGGACAGATGGACTCATCCCGGATATCGGCGCGCGGCCGGAGAGCTTGAACGCTGGCCTCAGGCGGTAGGGAAAGTGCCCGGGAGGAGCACGGAGGCATCGACGTTGTCGATCTGCGTGTGACCGCAGAACGCCATGGTCAGGT
>NZ_BSPB01000107.1:0-4227 GCF_030160815.1 Hydrogenophaga electricum
GGGCGCGCCGCCGGCACCGGGGCGTAGCGGTCGGCGGGCTCGGCCTCCTCCGAAACGGGCGCGCCTTCGGGGTCCGGCGCAGGCCGGCGGCCCAGCGCCGCCCGGGCCGATTCAGACAGGTTCTTCCAACGTGGCCACATGGGCTTCTCCTCCGGTTTTCGGGGCCAACCCACCGCGGGTTCGCCATGGCCTGCATCGTTCCGGAAGCCGCCGGAAGTCTCAATGCGGCCGGCGGGTGGCTTGGCGGACGGGCGCGGAAGAAAAACTCACAGGCCCTGCGCGCAGCGCGCTTCGATAATCGGCGCCATGGACACCATCGCCGTGATTGAGGACGACCGCCCGACCAGCGACCAGCTGGCCGGCTGGATCCGGGCCGCGCGCCCGGAGCTGACCGTCCACCAGTGGCACGACCGCGACAGCGCCGAAGCCGCCCTGGCGCGCGAGCGCTACGACCTGGTGGTGCTCGACATCGAGCTCGGCCGCGAGCGCCACGCGGGCGTGGCCGTCATCAACACCATCAACAAGCTGCACCAGGGCACGCCGGTGCTGGTGGTCTCGGCGATGCCGGCGGCGATCTACCGCGGCATCATGAAGGCGCTGGACGCCTGGGACTACCTGCAGAAGACCCACTTCGACGAGGCCGAATTCGTCGAAACCTTCCTCGACATCCTGCGCGCCTCGCGCGCCCGGCGCGGCAGCGACCCCGAACCCGCCACCGAAGACGGGCTGAGCCTGGACCCGCTGTGGCAGCGCAACCCGACCTGGCGCGGCCAGCGCATCAACCTGCCGCTGACGGCGCAGCGCATCCTGGCCACGCTGGTGCAGAAAAAGGGCCAGACGGTGAGCTACGAAGAGCTGTACGAGGTGGTCAAGAGCGGGCGCAACCGCGACAACGTGCGCAAGCACGTGAGCGCCATCCGCGACGCCTTCCGCGACCTCGACCCGGCGTTCGACGCGATCGAGAACGTGCCGATGCGGGGCTTCCGCTGGTCGAGAGGATGAAGCACCCCCTGCGCCGCTTCGCGGCATCCCCCTCTCCTTCACCCTCTCTCGCCTGCGTCGGGAAGGGGACCGCACCAACAGTCTGGCGAAGCCGGTTCCGCGGTACGCCTCGACAAAGCACGCGCGCCGGGGGATTTCGGGTCGCATGACATGAAACTGGGGCCACTGGACCTTCCTTCGCTGCCCGCGCTGGCGCTGCCGCGGCTGCCGCTGTCGGCGTTCCGCCGCCGCCTCGTCTTCCACGGCGTGTTCCTGCTGCTGGCGCTGGCCGTGGTGGTGCTGGCGGTGACGCTGCTGGCCGAAGAAAAGCAGCGCAGCCGCGACCGCTACGAGTCGGGCTTTCGCCAGCGCCTGTCGACCCTGACCGCACAACTGCGGCACCCGACCGGGCAGCTCGCGCTCATCAACGCCGGCGCCGCGCCGGCCGCCGGGCCAGGGCGCGTGCCCGTGGTGCTGCCGTTTTCGGCGCTCGACTATTCGGACCCGTTCAAGGCCCGGCAAGCGGTCGAAATGAGCGGCTGCGCCGTGCACTGGCCCGAAGACGGCGGACAACTGTGCGTGGGCGTGGGCAACAGCGCCTACGCGGGCGGCGTGGTCTATCTGGTGGCCGACCTGGTGCTGCCGCCGGCCCTGCCGCGCGAGCGCGGCACGCTGGCCCTGGACGGCGTGAGCCACGCGGTGATCCGGGCCGACACCACGCAAGGCAGCGAACGCTGGGTCGCGCCGCTCGAAGCGCCCGCCGACGGCCCGGTGGCGCAGGACGACGGCGGCCTGCGCGGGCGCCTGACGGGTTTCGCCGGCGAGGGCCGCATGCTGGTCAAGGGCTCGCGGCCGGTGCGCGATTTCCGCGGCTGGCTCTGGCAGGAGGCCAGCTGTGCTCAGCCCGAGCAGGCGCTGCCCGGTTGCGCGCGGCGCACCCTGCTGTCGCTGCGCGTGCCGATCGAGGCCTGGCGCCGGGCCCTGTTCGCCAAGGGCCAACGCACCTGGCCGCCGGCCGACCTGGACCAGACCCGGCTGCGGCTGCAATGGATCGGGCCGGCCGGCGAGACGCTGTTCGACAGCGACCGCGCCGGGGCCGTGCAGCCGTTTTCGCTGCAGCACCTGGCCGCCACGCTGTCGGCCGGCGAGACGCTGCGCATCGAACGCCTGGGCCCGGGCGAGCCCCAGCTGGTGACCGCGCTGCGCGGCCAGGACAGCCCCGAAGCCGCCGCGCCCTGGCTCACGCGCCTGGTGCTGCGCCTGCCGTCGGCCGACACCCGCACCCAGGTGCAGGCCAGCGAAACCGTCAACACCTCCAGCGGCCGCTACCAGTTGCGCCTGAGCGGCGAACTGGCCAGCGTGGACCGCAACCTCAGCGCCACCGCCACCCGCATGAGCGGCTTCGTCGGCGCGATGCTGGCCGCCATCGCGCTGGCCTGGCTGCTGATCGAGGTCGGCCTGATCCGCCGCATCGCGCTGCTGACGCAGCGTGCCGCGGCGCTGAACTACAACATGAAGGACCCGCAGATCGAGCGCCGCCTGGGCGATCTGGACGTGAGCGACATGGCCGGCCGCGACGAGATGGGCATCCTGGCCAGCACGCTGGCCGCGCTGCTGCAGCGCGTCAAGGAAGGCGTGCGCCGCGAGCACCTGCGCAACGAGCAGGAGCGCGAGATGTGGCACGCCGTGGGGCACGAAATCATGTCGCCGCTGCAGTCGCTGATGGTGCTGCACGGCGACCCGCAGGACCCGAGCCACCGCTACGTCAGCCGCATGCAGCAGGCGGTGCGCGTGCTCTACGGCAGCGCCTCGCCCAGCGAAGCCATCACCTCGGCCACGGTGGACATCGATGCGCTGGACCTGAACGCGTTCCTGGCCCACGTGGCCGAAAACGCGCCCTACGCTGGCATCGCCGACGTGCGCTACATCCGCGCGCCGGACCCGGTGTGGGTGCAGGCCGACGAGCACTCGCTGGAAGACGTGGTGACCCACGTGCTGCGCAACGCCGACCGCTACCGGCTCGCGGGCACGCCCGTCACGCTGAGTCTGGACACCAGCGATGCCGCCATGGCCCGCGTCGGCATCCACAACCAGGGCCCCGCCATCCCGCCCGAACTGCGGGAACGCATCTTCGAATTCGGCGTGACCGACGGTGCCGCCACCGGCGCGGGCGAAGGCCGGGGCCAGGGCCTGTTCGTGGCCCGCACCTACCTGGCGAAAATGGGGGGCACCATCGCCGCCACCCACACCGGGGACGGCGTCCGTTTCGACATCCGCCTGCCCCGCACCACCGTGCACCCGTTTCCATGAGCCGCATCGCCGTCATCGACTTCGAAACCACCGGCATCTCGATCAGCCAGGGCAGCCGCGCCACCGAGGTCGCCATCGTGCTGATGGAGAACGGCCAGCCGGTGGACCGCTACCAGAGCCTGATGAACGCGGGCGTGTCCATCCCGCCCTTCATCACCCAGCTCACCGGCATCACCAACGCCATGGTGGCCGCCGCCCCGCCGGCCACGCAGGTGATGGCCGAGGCCGCGCGCTTCGTGGGCGACACGCCCATGGTGGCGCACAACGCCGGCTTCGACCGCCGCTTCTGGCAGGCCGAACTGGCGCTGGCCGGCCTGCCGGCGCCGCAGCCGTTTGCCTGCACGGTGCTGCTCTCGCGCCGGCTCTACCCCGACGCGCCGAGCCACAAGCTGGGCATGCTGGCCGAACGCTTCGCGCTGCCGCGCAACGGCGCCGCCCACCGGGCCCTGGTCGACGCCGAAATGGCCGCGTGGCTGCTGGTGCGCATCCAGCACGACCTGCGCGAACGCCACGGTGTGGCCGAGCCGGACCACGCCTTCCTGTGTGCCCTGCAGACCTGCACGACCAAGGCGCTGCCGCGCTTCCTCGCGGCCAACGGCCGCCGGCCGGTGCACTGAGCCGACGACCTGGCCCGTTCGCGCCCTCAGGCGTCGGCCGACGGGGCAGCGGCCGGCGGCGGAACGGTCTCCGGCACCGCTTCGGCGTCCAGCGGCGGGTGGGCCAGCGATTCGGGCGGGCCCTTCTGGCGGCGGTTCAGCCGGCCCTGGGCCAGGTAGTGGCCCATGCGCCAGATGTGGTGAGCGCTGCGTTCGATCCAGCGGTAGCTGTCGGTGCGGCGCAGGGCGTCGGACGCGCCCGCGGCGCCGCTGGCCGCCTGGCCCAGCACGGCCTGGCGGTGCTGGTTGGACAGGCCCGTCAGCGCCACGGCCTCCAGCT
>NZ_BSPB01000108.1:0-3783 GCF_030160815.1 Hydrogenophaga electricum
CCCGGCGGCGCCTCCGCATCCCGGGCCCCAGGCCGCCGGGTTCCTGGCCGGGCTGGCCTTCGGGCTCCTGCCCGCACACACCCTGGCGGTGCTGGCCGAACACGGTGCCCTGCGCCTGACGCCGTGGCGTGTGCTGCTGGTGGAGGGCGCCCGGCATCTGCCGGCCCTGCCCGAGCTGGTCTGCACGGCCGACGATGCCCGGCTGCGCGTGGCCGCCTGCACCGGCGCACCCGGTTGCGAACAGGCCGCCGGTCCCACCCGGAGCCTGGCGCGCGAACTGGCGGCGCTGGTGCCGCCCGGGCAACGGCTGCACGTGTCCGGCTGTCCCAAGGGCTGTGCCCACCCGCAACCGGCGGTCACTGTCGTCACCACCCCCGGGGGGCTGGACCTGGTCCGCTGGGGCACGGCCGCCAGCCGGCCTGCGTTCCAGGGGTTGGACCGGCCGACCCTGACCACCCATCTCCACGAATCGTTTGCGCATGCTGCACCGCTATGAACGCGATGGCGACGCCATCTACCGACAGTCCTTCGCCATCATCCGCTCGGAAGCGGATCTCGGCCGCTTTTCCCCGGTGGAGGAACTGGCCGTGGTGCGCATGATCCACGCCGCCGGGCTGGTCGGGCTGGAGCGCCATGTGGCCTTCACGCCGGGCATGGCGGACGCCACGCGTCAGGCCTTGCAGGCGGGCGCGCCGATCCTGTGCGACGCGCGCATGGTCAGCGAAGGCATCACGCGCAAGCGCCTGCCGGCCGGCAATGCGGTCATCTGCACCCTGCAGGACCCGCAGGTGCCCGCGCTGGCAGAGCAAGGACAGACCACCCGCAGCGCAGCGGCGCTGGAACTGTGGCGACCGCACTTGGCCGGGGCGGTGGTCGCGATCGGCAACGCCCCCACGGCGCTGTTCCACCTGCTCAATATGCTGCAGGACCCGGCCTGTCCGCGGCCGGCCGCGATCATCGGCTGCCCGGTGGGCTTTGTCGGCGCCGCCGAGTCCAAAGCCGCGCTGATGGCCTCGGGCGCCGCCCCCGCGCTGGTGGTGCACGGGCGTCTGGGCGGCTCGGCCATCACCGTGGCGGCGATCAACGCGCTGGCCAGCGAGCGGGAGATCTGATGGGCCGCATCGTCTGCACCGGCCTCGGGCCGGGCGATCCCGAACTGATGAGCGTGCGCGCCGACCGCCTGGTGCGCTCGGCCCGGCACGTGGCTTTTTTCCGCAAGAAGGGCCGTCCCGGGCAGGCCCGCAAGATGGTGGACGGGCTGCTCGCGCCCGGCGTCACCGAATACCCGATGGAATACCCGGTCACGACCGAACTGCCGTTCGACAGCCCGGCCTACATCGATTGCCTGGCCCGCTTCTACGACGACTGGGCCACGCGCCTGGCCACGCTGGCCCAGACGCAGGACATCGTCGTGCTGTGCGAGGGCGACCCGTTCTTCTACGGCTCGTTCATGCACCTCTACACCCGCCTGCAGGGTCGCGCGGTGGTGGACGTGGTGCCGGGCATTCCCGGCATGGTGGGTTGCTGGTCGGCCACCGGTCAGCCCATGACCTGGGGCGACGACGTGCTGACCGTGCTCATGGGCACCCTGTCCGAGGACACGCTGGTCGAGCGCATGCAGACGGCGGATGCCATCGCCGTCATGAAGACCGGCCGCAACCTGCCGCGCGTGCGGCGCGCGCTGGCGCGTGCGGGCCGGCTCGACCAGGCCTGGCTGGTGCAGCACGGCACCATGGCGCAGCAGCAGCTGGGGCGCCTGGCCGACACGCCCGACGAGGCTTGCCCGTATTTCGCCATCGTGCTGGTGCACGGCCAGGGGCGGCGCCCGGAGGTGGCCGAATGATGAGCACCCACGCTCCGCCGCTGCGCGGGTCGCTGCCCCCCGAGGGGGCTGATCCGGCTTGGGGCGGCCCGGCGCCGGATCGCATGAGCGGCTGGCTCTGCATCGCCGGCCTGGGGCCCGGCGCCGACGCCCAGATCACGCCGGAAGTGACCCAGGCCCTGGCCGAGGCCACCGACGTGCTGGGCTACATCCCCTACGTGGCGCGCGTGGCGCCCCGCAGCGGCCTGACCCTGCATCCTTCGGACAACCGCGAGGAACTCGAGCGCGCCCGCGCTGCGCTGGCCCTGGCGGCCGAAGGCGGCCGGGTGGTGCTGGTGTCGTCGGGCGACCCTGGCGTGTTCGCCATGGCCGCTGCCGTGTTCGAAGCCATGGAGGGCCGGCCCGACTGGCAGGCGCTGGACGTGCGCGTGCTGCCCGGCATCACCGCCATGCTCGCCGCCGCCGCGCGCGCCGGGGCGCCGCTGGGGCACGACTTCTGCGCCCTGAACCTGAGCGACAACCTCAAACCCTGGTCGCTGATCGAACAGCGCCTGCGCGCCGTGGTGGGGGCCGACATGGCCGTGGCGTTCTACAACCCGCGCTCGGCCAACCGGCCGCACACCTTCGAACAGGTGCTGCAGGTGCTGCGCGAGACCTGCGCGCCCGACCGCCTGCTGCTGTTCGCCCGCGCCGTCAGCACGCCGCAGGAGCGGCTGCTGTGGGTGCCGCTGGGCGCGGCGCAGGCCGACATGGCCGACATGCGCACCGTGGTCATCGTCGGCAGTTCGACCACGCGGCGCGTGGGCCGCTTCGTCTACACGCCGCGCTCGGCGCGGGCCGCATGAACGGGATCGTCACCATGCGTGCAGTCCAGCCACCGCAGCACCTCGGGCACCGAGCCCACCACGGGCCGCGCGGGGATGGGCGGCCGGTCGATCAGGATCACCGGGCAGCCGCGCTGCCGTGCCGCGTCCAGCTTGGCCTGCGCGCCCTGGCCGCCGGCGTTCTTGGCCACCACGTGGGTGATGCCATGCTGCGCCAGCAGCGCCAGGTCGTTGGCCAAAGTGAAGGGGCCCCGGTCGAGCACCACCGCGCCCCGCTCGGGCGGCAATGGCAGGCCCGGATCGACCAGCCGCAGCAGGTACCAGTGCCGGGTGTCGTCGAGAAACGCCTGCACGTGCTGGCGGCCAATGGCCAGGAACACCCGCGCCGGGGTCGCCGGCAGGGCCGCCACGGCGGCGGCCAGGTCGGGCACCTGCTGCCAGCGGTCGCCGGGGTGCGCCTGCCAGGCGGGGCGCTCCAGTGCCAGCAGCGGCAGGCCTTGTTCGGCGCACGCGGCGACCGCGTGCCGGCTCATCTGGGCGGCAAAGGGGTGGGTGGCGTCGACCACGTGGGTGATGGCCTCGCGCTGCAGGTAGTCGCGCAGGCCCGCCACACCGCCGAAGCCGCCCACGCGCGTGGGCAGCGGCTGCGTCAGGGGCGCGTCGGTGCGCCCGGCGTAGGAGAACACGGCATCCACCCCCACGGCGGCCAGTGCCTGGGCCAGCCGGCTGGCCTCGGTGGTGCCGCCCAGCAAGAGGACACGCGGCATGGCTGAAGCTTGGCTGTCGATCATCGGTATCGGGGAAGACGGGCTGGCGGGACTCGGCGATGGTAGCCGCGCCGCGCTGGAGCGCGCCGCGCACGTGTTCGGCGGACCGCGCCACCTTGCCCTGGCCGGGGTGGGCGCGCGGGGCGTTGCCTGGGGCGTGCCTTTTGACATCGCGCCGGTGCTGGCCCTGCGCGGCCAGACGGTGGCGGTGCTGGCCTCGGGCGACCCGTTCTGGTTCGGTGCGGGCGGCAGCCTGTGCCAGCACCTGCAGCCGGGCGAATGGATCGCGTTCGCCCAGCCGTCCACGTTCTCGCGGGCGGCGGCCAGGCTGGGCTGGCGGCTGGAGCACGTGGCCTGCCTGGGGCTGCAT
>NZ_BSPB01000109.1:0-3448 GCF_030160815.1 Hydrogenophaga electricum
CATCGGGTTGATCGATGTCGCGGGCGCACACTGGTCGGTGCGCCACCACCTGGAGGTGCCCACCCGCGCGCACGGCCTGTGGGTCGAGCCGGGGGGCAGCGTGCTCGCCGCCGCGCGCCGGCCGGGCGACTGGCTGCTGCGCTGGCAGCCGCGTGACGGCGCGGTGCGGTGGCACTGGATCGACGACGACCGCCGCTTCAACGGCCACGTGATCGCCAGCACCGACGGCACCACGCTGTGGACCACCGAAACCGATCTGGACACGACCCAGGGCCGGCTCGGCGTGCGCAACGCCCGCAGTCTGGAGAAAACGGCCGAATGGGCGACCGCCGGCCGCGACCCGCACGCCCTGCTGGCCCTGCCGGAGGCGGTGACCGGGCTGCCGGCCGGCACGCTCATCGTGGCCAACGGCGGCATTCCCACCCTGCCCGAGACCGGGCGGGCCAAACGCGACCTCGGGCGCATGGACGCCTCGCTGGTGGCCCTGGACCCGGCCGACGGCCAGCTTCTCGGCCAGTGGCGCCTGGACGACCCGTACCTGAGCATCCGCCACCTCGCCTGGGACCCGGTTTCGCGCCGCGTCGGCGTGGCCCTGCAGGCCGAGCACCCGGACGCCACCGCCAAGGCGGCTGCGCCGGTGCTGGCCGTGTGGGATGGCCGGGCTTTGCGCGCGGCCGAGCAGCAACCGGTCGTGCAGGGCTATGGCGGCGACATCTGCGCCCGCCCGGGCGGCGGCTTCGTCGTCAGCTGCCCGCGCGCCGACACGCTGGCGCTGTTCGACGCCCAGGGCCGCTGGCAGGCGCTGCACCCCCACCGCCAGGCCTACGCGCTGGCGGCGCAGCCCCTCGGCCAGCGCTGGTGGAACGGTGGCGAACGCGACGTCATGGCCACCACGGCGACCGGCCAGAGCAGCGTCGCCACGCCCACGCCGGACACCGCTGCCGGCGCGCGCCTGCAGCTTGACAACCACTGGCTGGCCTGGGCGTCAGGCCGCCGCAGCGCCTGACCCGATCCCGGCCGCCCTGGGGGCTTCGGCGGGCGCCACCGCGCTGGTCTCCAGTTGGTCACAGGCCTGGCCGGTGCGGCTGCACTGCCCGTCGGCCTGCAGCCAGGGATGGGCATGCCCCACGCAACCGGTCTGGCAGATGACGGCCTGGGCTTCGCGCATCGCCTCGGCCGGATGCGCCGGCAGCCGGTGGCGCACGGGGGGACGCCGCATCACGGCGCCGGCACCGAGCCCCCAGAAGATCGCCGTGCGCAGCAGCACCAGTTCCGCCTGCAGGCGCAGGTTCAGGCTTTCCAGCGCCGCCACCCGCACCGCCTGTGCCTGGCAGTGCGCGCTCACGCGCTGTTGCAGACCGGCCATCTGCCGCAGCATCACGCCGTGTTCGTGCACCAGGTCGCGCACCGGCGGCGCATCGCGCCACCGCGTCAGGGGTTGGGACATCGGCATCGGCAAACCTCCTTGTCGGGAACAGCCTCGAGGGCGGGTGGACCGCCCCTACCGGGCGGACCGCTTCGTGGGCGCGATGAGCAGTTGCGGGCAGCCGTCGGCGTCGTGCACCGGCTGCGCCCGCACGCCCCACACCGCGTGCAGCAGTTCGGGCGAGAGCACGGCCTGCGGCAGCCCGCTGGCGCGCAGGCGGCCGCGCTCCAGCACCCACACGCGGTCGGCATAACGCAGCGCCAGATTGGGGTCGTGCAGCACCGTCAGCACGCCCACGCCCTGCAGCCGGGCCCATTCGCGCACGACGGACAGCGTTTCGTGCTGGTGGCGCAGGTCCAGCGCAGCGGTGGGCTCGTCCAGCAGCACCCAGCGGGCCGGCTCGCCGGGCAGCCATTCCCAGATCTGCGCGAGCACGCGCGCCAGTTGCACCCGCGCCCGCTCACCGCCGCTGAGGCCGGCCACCGGCCGCTCGGCCAGGTGCTGCACGTCGGTCAGCGCCAGCGCGGCCGAGACGATGCCCGCTTCGTGGCGGGAGGGCCGGAGCCGGTGCGGATAGCGGCCGAGTTCCACCACCTCGCGGGCGGTGAAGTCGAACGCGACGGCCGTGTCCTGCGACATCACGGCGCGGTAGCGCGCCAGGGCCGACAGGTCCTGCCCGGCCAGCGGCGCCCCGCCCAGCCAGACCTGGCCGGTGCTCGGTGTGCGCAGACCGGCCAGCACCGACAGCAGGGTGGACTTGCCGGCCCCGTTGGGGCCGAGCACCGCCCCCACTTCGCCGGGCGCCAGTGCCAGATCCACATCCTGCAGCAGCAGGCTGGCGCCCACACGCACACCCACGCCCTGTGCCACCAGGCCAGGGGCCGCCCCGGTCGGCCAGGGTGGGCCGGCGGGGCGCGCCAGAGAGGTCAGGGGCACACGGGCATTCATCGGCGGCATCCTTTCAGGTCCGGGCGTTCACAGCCCGCGCGCATGGCCACCCCGGAGCAGCAGCAGGAAAAACGGCACCCCCACCAGCGCGGTCAGCACGCCCAGGGGCAATTCGGCCGGCTGCAGGGCCGTGCGCGCCACGGCGTCGGCCAGCAGCACCAGACTGGCGCCCAGCAAGGCCGAGCCGGGCACGACCCAGCGGTGGTCCGGCCCGGCCAGCAAGCGCACCATGTGCGGCGCCACCAGGCCGATGAAACCGATGATCCCGGTGGTGGCGGTGACCGCCCCCACGGCCAGCGCGGTGACGACGATCACCACCCGCTTGATGCGCTCGACCGGCACGCCCAGCAGCACCGCCTGCGCCTCACCCAGGGCCAGGGCGTTGAGCGCCCCGACCAGCCGCCAGCCGATCGCCAGGGCCACGCCGGTCAGCACCGCCACCAGCCCCACGGCGCTCCAGCGTGCACCGCCCAGGCTGCCGAGCAGCCAGAACTGCAGGTTGCGCAACTGCTCGTCGGTGGCCAGAAAGTTCAGCAGCCCCAGGCCCGCGCCGGCCAGGGCGTTGACCGCGATACCGGCCAGCAGCATCAGCCCCACCCGCGTGCCGCCGTCGCTGCGCGAGAGCGCGTAGATGAGCGCGGTGACGGCCAGCCCGCCGCCAAAGGCCATGAGCACCAGCGTCCAACTGCCCAGCGCGCGCGGCAGGTCGGGAAACCAGGCCGCCCCGAGCACGATGGTGATACCGGCCGCGAGCGCCGCGCCACTGCTCACGCCGATCAGGCCCGGGTCGGCCAGCGGGTTGCGGAACAGGCCCTGCATCAGCGCCCCGGCCATGCCCAGTCCGGCGCCGGCCACCAGCCCCAGCAGCAGACGCGGCAGCCGGATGTTGAAGAACACCAACTCGGCCGCGCTGCGCTCGGCCCCGGCCGGCGCCGCGAGCCCCGCCAGCACGCCCGGCAGTTCGGCCAGCGGCAGGCCGTAAGCGCCACGCCCGGCGGCGTAGACGAACACCCCGACCAGCAGCGCCGCCAGCAGACCCAGCAGCCAGGGGCCGGGCACACGCCCCACGCCCCG
>NZ_BSPB01000110.1:0-3356 GCF_030160815.1 Hydrogenophaga electricum
GGAGACAAGCGCATGTTGACGATCAACTTGTTCAACGGTCTGGTGTACGGGTCATTGCTGATCGTGATGTGCTCGGGGCTGGCGTTGATCTACGGGCTGCGGCGGGTGGTGAACTTTGCGCACGGCTCGCTGTACATGCTGGGGGCCTACCTGGGCTACAGCATCGCGCTGCACAGCAACTTCTGGGTGGCCTTGGTGGCGGCGCCGGCGGTGATGGCGCTGCTGGGCGTGCTGCTGGACCGGTACGGTTTCCGGCTGCTGCAGGAGCGGGACCCGCTGACCGTGGTGCTGGTGACATTCGGGCTGCTGCTGGTCATTGAAGACCTGGTGCAGACCGTCTGGGGCAAGAGCAACCTCTCGGTGGAGACCCCGGCGCTGCTGAGCTTCACCGTCGACTTGTTCGGCGCTGCGCTGCCGGCCTACCGCATCGGGGTGATCTTTGTCGGGGCGGGCGTGGCGCTGGGGCTGAGCCTGTGGCTGCGCTACTCCCGGGCGGGCCTGTTCGTGCGGGCGGCCAGCACCGACCCCACGACCACCGCCATGCAAGGGGTCAACACCGACGCCCTCAGCGCCGGCGTCGTGGGCCTGGGCACCGCACTGGCCGGGCTTGCCGGCGTGGTGGCCGCGCCCTTCCTCTCGCTCTCGCCCTCGATGAGCTCGGACGTGCTCATCGACTCCTTCGTCGTCGTCGTGATCGGTGGTCTCGGCTCGCTGGCCGGCGCCTTCGTTGCGGCGCTGGTGCTGGGCATGGTGCAGGCCGTGGGGGCCGTGTACCTGCCCGACGTAGCCGTGCTGCTGCCCTTCATCCTGATGGTGGCCGTGCTGATCTGGAAGCCCGCCGGCCTGGCCGGCAGCCGCACCTGAGCCCCTGGAGAACCGTGCCATGAACACATCCCGCATGCTGCTGAGCACCCTGGGTGCGCTGGTGCTCGGCCCCCTGGTGGCCGCCCTGGTGACCTCGGGGACGGCGCTCTCGCTGATCACCCAGGCGGTCATCTACGCCATCTTTGCCATGGGCATCGGCCTGCTGCTGCGCCAGAACGGCCTGGTCAGCTTCGGCCACGCCCTCTACTTCGGCGGTGCCGGCTACGGCATCGGCATCCTGCTGCGGCTCAACCTCATGCCGGCCGAGCTGGCCGTGCTGGTCACCCTGGTGGGGGTCAGCGCCTTCGCCTTCCTGATCGGCCTGGTGATCGTGCGCGTGCCGGGCATCGCCTTCGGCATGCTCACCCTGGCCATCGGCCAGATGTTCTTCCTCAGCGCCTCGCGTGCCCGGGGCTTCACCGGCGGGGCCGACGGCATGAGCGTGGACTGGCCGAGCACCCTGTTCGGCCTCTCGCAATCCGTGCTGCTCAAGCCGGGCAACCTGTTCGTGCTGTGCTGGAGCGTGCTGGTCGTGCTCATGCTGCTGCTGGGACTGCTGCTGCGCAGCCGCTTTGGCGCCATCACCGAAGCCGTGCGCGACAACGAAGAGCGCGCCCGCTTCATCGGCATCCCCACCGTGCTGCCGCGCGCCGCCGTCTACGCCCTCTCGGCGCTGGTGAGCGGGGTGGCCGGCATCCTGGCCTCGCTCAATACCGGCTTCATCTCGCCGGAGACGCTGCACTGGAGCCTCTCGGGCATGGCGCTGATGATGGTCGTCGTCGGGGGCTTCAAGGTCCTGTGGGGCCCCCCGCTGGGCGCCGTCGTGTACTTCCTGTTCAAGGACATCCTGGGCGACTACGCCACCCACTGGATGACCATCTTCGGCGTGGCGCTGATCACCGTGATCGTGTTCTCGCCCACCGGCGTGGCGGGCGCGCTGCAGCGCCTGGCCGGTGCCCGCCGCGCGGTGCCGGCCCCGGCCCGTGCGCCCGGCAGCGCCCACTGACCCCCGAGCTCCCCAGGAGACAGACCCCATGAGTACCTACGTGTTGCAGGCCGAGGACGTGGCCATCCACTACGGCGGCGTCAAGGCGCTGGACGGCGTCGCGCTGACGCTGGAGAAAGGCCAGATCCGCGGCCTCATCGGCCCCAACGGGGCGGGCAAATCCACCGTTATCGACGCCATCACCGGGCGGCGGCGCCTGACCCGCGGGCGCGTGAGCCTGATGGGCGAGGACGTCAGCGCCCTGGGCGTGGTCGAGCGGCGCCTGCGCGGTCTCTCGCGCAGCTTCCAGCGCACCAGCATCTTCGGGGGCATGCGCGTGCGCCGCCAGGTCGAGCTGGCCTCGCACAAAAGCGGCGCCAGCGACTGCGAGGCCGACGCCCGCGCCGTGCTGCGCGAGCTGGATCTGGAGCGCCTGGGCGAGGCCGTGGCCGAAGACCTGGGCTACGGCGAACAGCGCCGCCTGGACCTGGCGCTGGCCCTGGTGGGGCGGCCCAAGGTGCTCATGCTCGACGAGCCCATGGCGGGCCTGTCGGTCAAGGAGTCGCTGGACCTGGCGCAGCACCTGAAGGCGCTGACCTCGCGCTGGGACGTCTCGGTGCTGCTCGTCGAGCACGACATGGACGTGGTCTTCGGCATCTCGGACGCTGTCACCGTCTTCGAACTCGGGCGCGTCATCGCCAGCGGCGCACCGGCCGACGTGCGCGCCAACCCGCGCGTGCGCGAAGCCTACCTCGGGAGTGCCGCATGAACCCCTTGCTGGAGCTGAACAACGTCGATGCCTTCTACGGCTCGGCGCACATCCTGCACGGGCTGAGCCTGCAGGTGAACCCGGGCGAGCGCGTGGCGCTGGTCGGGCGCAACGGCGTGGGCAAGACCACGGTGGTCAACACCATCCTGGGGCTGGCGCAGATGAAGGGCGGGCAGGTGCGCTTTGGGCAGCGGGCGATCGCGCACCCGCGCACCTACCTGGCCGCGCAGCACGGCATCGTGGTGGTGCCCCAGGGGCGGCGCATCGTGGCCAACCTGACGGTCGAGGAGAACCTGCTGCTGGGGGCGGCCACGGGGCGCAAGGGCCCCTGGAGCGTGCCCGAGATCTACAAGCTGTTCCCGATCCTGCAGGAGCGGGCGCACACGCCGGGCACGGCGCTCTCGGGCGGGCAGCAGCAGATGCTGGCGGTGGGACGGGCGCTGATGGCCAACCCGGGGCTGATCCTGCTGGACGAGCCCACGGAGGGGCTGGCGCCGGTGATCGTGGACTTGCTGGCCGAGATCTTCAACCGGGTGGCCGGGCAGGGCACGGCGCTGCTGCTGATCGAGCAGAACATGTCTTTGGTGGTGCGGGTGGCGCAGCGCTACCTGGCCATGGCCAAGGGCTCGGTGGTGGCGCAGGGGCCGGTGGTGCATTCGCGCCAGGGGCTTGAGGAGCTGGAGCGCCACGTGATGGTCTGAGGCCGGCGGTGGGGCAGCGACGCACGGACCAGCGCTC
>NZ_BSPB01000111.1:0-3286 GCF_030160815.1 Hydrogenophaga electricum
TGGCCCAGCAGGTAGTCGCGGGGCAGACCGAGCAGCCCGGGAACGGCTGGGCGCACGCCGGTCAGGGCGCTGCCGTGGCAGGCCGTGCAGGCGGGCAGTTGCCGGGCCGGGTCGCCCTGGCGCACCAGCTGTTCGCCGCGCGCGCGCAGCGTGGCGCTGCCCTCGGGCGGCGGTGGGGGCGGGTACGGCAGGTCTAGGCTGGCGAAGTGGTCGGCGATCTCACGCAGGTAGCCGTCGCTCAGGTGGTCGAGCAGCGCGGTCATGCCGGCGTTGTTGCGCCGACCATCGCGGAAGTGCAGCAACTGGTGGTACAGGTAGCCGGCGGGCTTGCCGGCGATGCGTGGGAAGTAGCCGCTGTTGGTCGACCGGCCCTCCTTGCCGTGGCAGAGCGTGCAGGCCTGCAGGCGCTGGGCCAGGGTGTCGGGCACGGTGTGGGGATCGGTCGGCCCGGCCGCCTGCACGGCGGGGGCGGTCAGCAGGGTCAGCGTCAGGGCCAGGCAGTGGCCCAGAGCCAGAAAAGGAATCCGGTATCGCAGCATGGGCCGCAGACCATACCATGGAGCCCCCGCCATTCCGTCGCCCGAGAGCTTGACCATGACCGCCGCCGCTCCCCTGCCCGATCCCGCCCGTTGCCCGCTGTGTGGGGGCGACAACCGCTGCGCGATGGAGATCGAGCGCGCCACCGGCGTGCCGCAGGGGCCTTGCTGGTGCATGGACCAGCATTTCAGCGTCGACCTGCTGGCCCGGCTGCCCGCGCAGACGCGCGGCCAGGCCTGCATCTGTGCGCGCTGTGTGGCGGCCTCAGCCGCCACACAGCCGGACTGCGCCCCGGCCGCTAACGGCTGAGGCGCGGGGCACGGGGCGGCGTTCAGCCCAGGCGGACCGGCACGAAGATGCGGTCGCCGTCGCGCTGGATCAGCAGCGCCACCGACTTCTGGGCCTTGGCCACCGCAGCACGCACCTGCTCGATGTTGTGCACGGGCGTGCCGTTCACGGCCATCAGCAGGTCGCCGGGCTGCACGCCGGCCCGGGCCGCCGCTCCGCCCACGTTTTCGATGACCAGGCCGTCCACACCCGCCTGGTGCTTTTCCTGCGGTTGCAGCGGTCGCAGGGCCAGACCCAGGCGGCCCTGGTCCAAGCCGCTGCCGGCTGCGGCGGTCTCGGTCTTCTTGGGCGTGGCCGCGTCGCCGAGCCGGGCATCGATGGTCTGGGGCTGGCCCTGGCGGACCACGTCCAGCGCCACCTTGTCGCCAGGCGCGGCCTGGCCGATGAGCGCCGGCAGGTCGCCCGAGGCCACGATGGACTGGCCGTTCAGGCGCAGGATCACGTCGCCCGCCTTCAGGCCGGCCTTCTCGGCAGGGCCACCGGGTTCCACGCCGGAGACCAGCGCGCCCTCGGGCTTGTCGAGCCGGAACGAGTCGGCCAGCGCCTGGTTGACTTCCTGCACCGTCACGCCCAGACGCGCATGGCTGGCCTTGCCGGTGGCGACGATCTGGTCCTTGACCTTGCTCGCCAGTTCGATGGGAATGGCGAACGACAGGCCCTGGTAGCCGCCCGAGCGGCTGTAGATCTGCGAGTTGATGCCGACCACCTCGCCGCGGGCGTTGAACAGCGGGCCGCCGGAGTTGCCGGGGTTGACGGCCACGTCGGTCTGGATGAAGGGCACCAGGCTGTCGTCGGGCAGCGAGCGGCCCTTGGCGCTGACCACGCCGGCGGTCACGCTGTTTTCAAAACCGAACGGCGAGCCGATGGCCAGCACCCATTCGCCCACGCGCAGGTCGCGTGTGGTGCCCAGCGTCACGGTGGGCAGGTTGTGGGCGTCGATGCGCAGCACGGCCACGTCGGTCTTGGGGTCGGCGCCCAGCACCTTGGCCTGGAATTCGCGCCGGTCGGTGAGCTTGACCGTGACCTCGCTGGCATCGCGCACCACGTGCGCATTGGTCAGGATCAGGCCGTCGGGGCTGACGATGAAGCCCGAGCCCTGGGCGTGCACGGGCTGTTCGCTGGGCGTCTGCTCACCTTGCTGGAAGCGCCGGAAGAACTCGTAGAACGGGTCGCTGGGGTCGATGCCCGGGGCGCTGGTGGCGCCTTCGTCGGCCGTCTTGCGCAGGCCGCTGACGCTGATGTTGACCACGGCCGCGCCCTGGTGGGCGGCAATCTGCGCGAAGTCGGGTGTGCCGGCGATGGCCGCGGGTGCCGGTGCGGTCAGGGTGGCCACTGGCGGTTGGCTGGCGGCGCCTGCGTGCGTGCCCGTGAAGTAGGTCGCGCCCGCGCCGCCGATCACGCCGGCGGCCGCGAGGGCCAGAACGAGGCGGGTGGGGGTGAGGGTCTTGAGGTCCATGTGCGCTCCTGGGGGAAGCCGTTGATTGAACAGGACTTCAATGTGGGCGCACTCGCTTAGACCGGACTTAATGGAACGGCCGGGGCCATCGTGGCGGAAGGGAGAGGGAGTCGAACCCACCGGCCGCGCTTGGCGCAACCCGCCGGGTTTGAAGCCCGGGCATCCCACCGGGGACGCTTCCCTTCCGTTGTGCGTGACCGTCAGTCCGGGCCCGCGGGGTGGCCGAACAGCGTGGTCCCGGGGCGGGGCAGGTGTTCGTCGCGCACGCGCCGGGTGAAGCCGACGCGGTCGAAGAACTCCAGCACCTGAATGGCCCGCTTGCGGCCGAGCCCGCTGGCGTCGCGGAAGCTGGCCGCCTGCAGGCCCCGGGGACCGCTCTGGCAGTCGCGCGCCAGGCCGGCCAGCTGCTCCAGGGTCAGGAGCGGATAGTACAGGTCTTTGACCACCTGAAAGACCTCGCCGCGCCGCGCCATGCGCGCCAGCGTCTGCCGCACCAGCGCCTCGGCACAGCCAAGGTCCTGGGCCAGGGTGCGCACCCAGGGCGGATCGAAGCCCCCCGCCAGCAAGGCGGGCAGCAGCCGCTGCGCCAGCGCCTGTTCGGCCTCGCTCAGACGCGCTTCGTGTTCGGGCAGGTGCAGCCAGTGGGCGCTGCGCACGATGGCCTGGCGGGCCACCAGGTCGTCGATGGCGTGCTGCCACAGCGCGTCGCTGGCGCGGGGCGCCGCCAGGCGCCTGAGACGCCGGCTGTCGGGGCCGATTTCGTCGGGCGCGCCGGCGTGGAAGGTGCGCAGACGGTCCACCACGCCGGCCTGCAAGGCGGCCAGGGCGGCGGGGGTGATCGCCAGATCGCCCCGCTCCAGTTGCAGGGTGCCCGCAGGCAGCGGCAGCGCGTCGGGCGTGACCCGGCCTTCGGCGCGGGCGGTCTGGCGCAGGTCCAGCCCGAGC
>NZ_BSPB01000112.1:0-3247 GCF_030160815.1 Hydrogenophaga electricum
AACGCCGCCCGCGCGACCGGCAGCGCGGGCGCGGCGCCCCAGGTCAGCTCCGGCGCCCGCATCACGCTCTGGGCCGCGCTGGCGGGGGCGCTGCTGGGGGGCCTCATCCTCAACCTCATGCCCTGCGTGTTCCCGGTGCTGGCCATCAAGGTGCTGGCCTTCACCCAGCATGCTGACGACCGCTCGGCCCACCGCCGCAGCGGCCTGGCCTACACGGCCGGCGTGGTGCTGTCCTTCCTGGCGCTGGGGGGCCTGCTGCTCGCGCTGCGTTCGGCCGGCGAAGCCATCGGCTGGGGTTACCAGTTGCAGAGCCCCGGCGTGATCGCCGCGCTGGTGGTGCTGTTCACCCTGATCGGCCTGAACCTGGCCGGGCTGTTCGAAGTGGGCAACGTGCTGCCTTCGGGCCTGGCCAGCCTGCAGGCGCGCAACCCCACGGTCGACGCCTTCCTCACCGGCGTGCTGGCCGTGGCCGTGGCCTCGCCTTGCACCGCGCCGTTCATGGGCGCCTCGCTCGGGCTGGCCATTGCCCTGCCGGCCTGGCAGGCGCTGGCCATCTTCGGCCTGATCGGCTTGGGCATGGCCCTGCCCTACCTGGCCGCGAGCTGGTGGCCCGCCGTGGCCCGCGCCCTGCCCCGCCCCGGCCCCTGGATGCAGACCCTGCGCCAGTTCCTGGCCTTCCCCATGTTCGCCACCGTGGTGTGGCTGCTGTGGGTGCTGGGCCAGCAGACCGGCATCGACGGCGCCGCCGCGCTGCTGCTGATTTTGCTGGCGCTGGCGCTGCTGGTCTGGGCCCTGGGCCTGCGTGGCAAAAGCCGGCTGGTGCTCGGCGGCGGCGCGCTGGTTGCGCTGCTGTGGCTGGGCGTGGCCGTGGGCCCGCACATCACCCGCCTGGCCGACCCCGAACCCGCCGCCGCCAGCGCCACCGCCGTCGAAGGCCTGGCCTGGCAACCCTGGAGCGCCGAAACCGAAGCCGCCCTGCTGGCCGAAGGCCGCACGGTGTTCGTCGACTTCACCGCCGCCTGGTGCGTGACCTGCCAGTACAACAAGCGCACCACCCTGGCCGACACCGCCTTGCTGACCGACCTGGCCGGCCGCCAGGTGGTGCTGCTGCGTGCCGACTGGACGCGGCGCGACCCCGCCATCACCGCCGCCCTGGGCCGCCTGGGCCGCAGCGGCGTGCCCGTGTACGCCCTGCACCGGCAAGGCAGCCCGTCGCAGGTGCTGACCGAAGTGCTGACCGTGGAGGAAGTGCGCTCGGCGCTCGACCGGCTCTGAGCCAGCGCGCCGCACACCCCCACCCGTTCCTGGAGAACACCCCATGCTGCAACGCCGCCCCCTCATCGCCCTGGGCGCCAGCGCCCTGGCCGCGCCGGCCCTGCTGCACCCACGCACCGTGCACGCCGCCGCCCTCGTCGGCCAGCCCGCGCCCGACTTCACGCTCGAAGACACCGCCGGCAACCCGGTGACGCTGTCGCGCTTCAAAGGCCAGCCCGTGGTGCTGGAATGGACCAACCCCGGCTGTCCCTTCGTGCGCAAGCACTACAGCGGCAACCTGCAAGCGCTGCAGAAGGCCTACACCGGCCGGGGCGTGGTGTGGCTGGCCATCAATTCCACCGAAGACGCCAGCGCCGACTACCTGACCCCGCCGCAACTGGCGCGCTGGATGCAGGAAAAGAACGCCGCCCCCACCGCCACCCTGATGGACGACGAAGGCCGGGTTGGCCAGGCCTTCGGCGCCCGCGTGACACCGCACCTGTACATCGTCAACGCCCAGGGCGTGCTGGTCTACGCTGGCGGCATCGACAGCATTCCGTCGGCCCGCGTGGCCGACATCGACAAAGCCACCAACTACGTGCGCCAGGGCCTGGACGAACTGCTCGCCGGCCAACCCCTGAGCAAACCCACCAGCCTGCCCTACGGGTGCAGCATCAAATACAAGGGCTGATACCCGGGCCGCCCCCCGCCCTTTCGCTTTGGCGCGCTTTTTTTATCAGCGAAGCACGTCGCGAATCGTCGGGTCCTTGTTGAACTGCGCCTTGGCGAACGGGCACAGCGCGATCACCTGGGTACCCGTCTCGCGCGCCCACTGCACCAGCGCGTCCAGCAGGCGGCGGCCCACGCCCTGACCACCCAGGCTCGCGTCCACCTCGGTGTGATCGATCACGATCAACTGGTCGTTGGTGCGGCTGTAAGTCATTTCCGCCAGACGGCGGCCGCCCTGTTCCAGATAAAAAGCCCCCCGCGAAGCGTTGTCCTCGTGGGCGATGGGCGGCAGGGCAGAAGCGGCGGTCATGGTGTCGACAGGCCAGAGGCCTTGGTGGGAGCCACAGAAGCAGCCAGTGTCGCCAGCGGAAAGACGGGTGTCAAAAGCAGGGGCTTTGGCCGCATCGGACCGGATGTCGGCGCATCGGTGCCCGCGCCAGGAGGCGGATAAGCCGGGGAGCTTCAACGCGTCGGGGTTCTCAACACCCAAGTTAACCGACGCCGGAGCACAAAGTGCGCAGGGTACCGCCATCGGCTATCAAAATCGCAAAACGATGCGCCATGGCTGCGTCCGCGTTGAATGATGGTTATGGCGCATTGCGCGGTCGCATTTCTCTGCCAGTGGGGTCAGTATTCAAAACCGACTCATGTAGTCCCGAAATTGTCTCCCTTGTTGGCTCGAAGTCGTCATCCGTCTCTACAAGCGCCCAGCCCAAGTCATCGGCGCTCGATTCGGAAATTGATGGGTCATCCAGCAAGTAGCAGAAGTCAAAGAGCAACCGAGCTTGCATGCCGCGCGCCAAGTCAACGATGTCCTCGCGCGCTACGCCCTTAGCTTGCATCTTCGCAAGCGCATGCCCAATGCCTGCAAATGGCTGACCTGGATTTTCCTTGGCGCTGGCTATCTCTTGGTCAATCCATGCATCGTCGCTTTCAGAGACCACTCGCCCCCAAGCTTGGCGAAGGAATAGAAACCTGTGAAGTTGATTTATTCCCTCCGACATCTGGGAGGTCGCCCAGCCGTCGGGGTCTTGGGCTCCAAGCTCTCGGAAAAGCTCGGCAAGTTCTTTCTGATTTTTCGGTACTGGCACTGAGGCTCCTTTGCGCCCTAACGAATGAAAGGGACTTCCCCGTCCCGGGTGATCCGCGCATTTGCGGGGTACGGCGTCCAGGTGCCACGATGGGAAGTGCGAACTCTCATCAACTCACTCGTTTGTTGGAAGGGGAAGTCCATGGCAATCGTATCCGTTGGCATCGATCTGGC
>NZ_BSPB01000113.1:0-3218 GCF_030160815.1 Hydrogenophaga electricum
CCGCCTGCGGCGCGACACCGCGGCCGAACACGTGCGGCGCATCGCGCTGGACTGGCCACGTCTGTTGGCCGACGGCGATGCGGGCGTGGCGAGCGCGGCCCTGGCCGGATTGCGCACCTGCCCCTTGCTGCGCCCGCGCGACGCCCACGACCCGACGCTGTGGCCCGACACCCTGGCCTGGCTGGAACAGGGCTGGCTGCAGATGCCGGCCACGCGCTGGCATCGCGCCTGGCAGGTCTGCGGCGCCGACTGGTGGCTGGACTGGAGCCACCGCCAGACCGGCTGGCTGCCGGCGCTGGTGAGCGCTGCGCGCTCGGCCGACGCCGGTGAGCCGCTCGACCAGACCCGTGCCTTGCGTGTGCATGGCAGCGACGCCGGGCTGGTGGCCCTGGCGGCCGATCTGGACCACCAACCGGGTTTCGTGCTGGCGCCGCTGTGGCAGGGCGCGGGCGCCCACACCGGGCCATGGGCCCGCCGTCATGGGGCCGATGCCGACTTGCCGCTCACGCCCTGGTCGCTGCTGGGCAGCCGCGTGGCCGAACTGGTGCGCCTGTGCCTGCCCGATGGCGACGGGCAGGGCGCCCGGGTGCTGCAACACGGCGGGCTGCACCTGGGACCCGACGAAGGGCTGGCCTGGGTCGAAATGGCGCGCGGCCTGCTGGTGCACCGCGTGCGCCTGCACGGCGACGGCGCCGACAGCCGCGTGCAGGCCTGCCAGGTGCTGGCGCCGACCGAGTGGAACTTCCAGCCGCAGGGTGAGGTGGCCCGGCGCGTGGCCGCGCTGGACGCCCGCGCGCCCGGCGTGGCGCGCCAGGTCGGGCTGCTGATGGCGGCTTTCGACCCCTGCGTGCCGTTCGAGATCGGGGGGGCGGCCCAGCCGCACACGGAGGTGTGTCATGCATGAAGCCAGCCTGGCCGGTGGCGTGCTGCAACTGATCGAAGACACGGCGCGGCGCGAGCACTTCGCGCGCCTGCTCGAACTGCGCCTGGAAGCGGGCCAGTTGGCGGGTGTGGACGTGCGGGCGCTGCGTTTTGCGCTGGAAAGCCTGGCCCCCGGCACGCTGCTGGACGGCGCGCGCATTCAGATCGATGAACCGCCCGGGCAAGCCTGGTGCATGGGCTGTGCCCAGACGGTGGCGATCAGCCAGCGCGGCGACGCCTGCCCGCAGTGCGGCGGCCACCAGTTGCAGCCCACGGGCGGCATGGAATTGCGCGTGGTGGACATGAGGGTGGTATGAAGAACCCCCTGCGCCGCTTCGCGTCTTCCCCCTCTCTCGCCTTCGGCGGGAGGGGGACCGCCCCTGCGGCCCGGCAAAGCCGGTTCCGCGGCGCGACTGGCCAACTTCCGAGTGCTTCGGATGAGCTTCTGGTTAAAAAACAATGACGGAGAAACATCATGTGTGTCGTGTGCGGATGCAGTGACAACAGCCCGGCCCATGCCCGGCATGTGCAACAGGCCGGCGGTGAACCCGGTGTGGTGACGGTGAACCCGGCCAGTGGCGATCTGCACTTCGGTGCCGGTGCGGCCCGCGTGTCGGTGCCCGGCATGAGCCAGGAACGGGCGATCAAGCTGGAGACCGACATCCTGGGCGCCAACAACCGCGTGGCGCAACAGAACCGCGCGCACTTCGCGTCGCACGGCGTGACCGCGCTCAACTTCGTCTCCAGTCCGGGCTCGGGCAAGACCACGCTGCTGTGCGCGACCATCGAGGCCCTGAAGGCGCGCGACCCGGGCCTGCACGTCGCGGTGATCGAGGGCGACCAGCAGACCAGCTTCGACGCCGACCGCATCCGCGCCACCGGCGCGCCAGCCATTCAGGTGAACACCGGCAAGGGTTGCCACCTCGACGCGCCCATGGTGGCCGAGGCGTTTGCGCAACTGCACAGCCACGACCATGCGCATTCGCACGACCATGCCCACGATCACGGCCATCACCACAACCATGCGCACGGCCACGGCCACGGCGGCCGCGACCTGCTGTTCATCGAGAACGTCGGCAACCTGGTCTGCCCCGCCGTGTGGGACCTGGGCGAAGCCGCCAAGGTGGCCATCCTCTCGGTGACCGAGGGCGAGGACAAACCGCTGAAGTACCCCGACATGTTCGCGGCCTCGCAGCTCATGATCCTGAACAAGACCGACCTGCTGCCGCACGTGAAGTTCGACGTGGCGCGTTGCATTGATCTGGCACGGCGCGTGAACCCGGCCATCGAGGTGATCCAGCTCTCGGCCACCACCGGCGAAGGCATGGACGCCTGGCTGCACTGGCTGGACCACGCGATGGGTCACGACCACCATCACCACGACCAGGAGCCCGCCGCCGATGAGGCTGCGTTGCGTCAGCGGGTGCAGCAGCTCGAAGCCGAACTGGCGAAAGCCCGGGCCGCGCTGTCGGCCGCCTGACGGAGCCTGCTCATGACCGCTTCCGTGCTCGCCGTCGGTGCCTGGCTCAAGAACGCGGCCTGCCTGCTGCTGGACGGGCGCGCGCACTGGTCGCCGGTGCACGGCGACCTCAGCGATCCGGTTGCTTGCGAGGCGCTGGAAGCTTCGGTGCAGGCGCTGCTCCGGCAGGCCGCAGCCGCCGGGGCGCCGGTGCAGGCCATCGCGCACGACCTGCACCCCGACTTTTTCAGCACCCAACTGGCCATTGCCACCGCACACGCGCTGGGTGTGCCCGCGATCGGCGTGCAGCACCACCATGCCCACCTGGCTGCCGTCGTGGCCGAGCACGGCATTGACGGACCGGTGGTCGGCCTCGCGCTCGACGGCGTGGGGATGGGCACCAAAACAGACACCCCCTGCCAGGCTTCGCCGGTTTCCCCACCGGGGGAGCGCCGTTATGGGGGCGGCCCGGCGAGCGGCTTCACCGCCTGGGGCGGTGAACTGCTGGGGCTCGACGGCGCCCGCTGGCAGCGCCTTGGGCACCTGTTTGCGCTGGCCCTGCCGGGAGGCGACCGCGCCGCGCGCGAACCCTGGCGCATGGCCGCGAGCGCGCTGCACGCCAGCGGTCGGGGCGATCAGATCGTGCCGCGCTTTGGGGCGGTGGTCGGTGAACCCCTGGCCGCCGGCGTGCGCCAGATGCTCGACCGCGGCCTGAACAGCCCGTTCACCAGCAGCACCGGGCGCTGGTTCGACGCTGCTGCCGCCGCGCTCGGCCTGTGCCTGCGCCAGCACGACGAGGCCGAGGCGGCGATCGCGCTCGAACAGGCCGCCGCCCGCG
>NZ_BSPB01000114.1:0-3053 GCF_030160815.1 Hydrogenophaga electricum
CGGCCTGCACCAGCGAAGCCTCGGCCTGCAACGTGGCCCAGGTGGCGCGAAAGCGCCGGGCGCTGCGCAACTCGGGCCAGCGCCCGGGCGACGCGGCACCACCGTCTTCGGCCGCGCGTGCGGCCTGCGTCGCCTGCGCGATGTGGGCGTTGAGCGCCGCCAGCGGCGACAGCGGTGGCGGCAGCTTGCGCGACACTGGCTTGTTCATGGGCCGCTGCGCGTGACCTTGGGCACCGGCGCCATTTCCACGCGCCGGTTGAGCGCGCGCCCGGGTTCGTCGGCGTTGGACGCCACCGGCTGCTGCTCGCCGAAAGCGGCGCTGAACACGCGGTCGGGCGGCATGCCCTGCTCGATGAGCGCGCGCGTCACCGTGACGGCGCGCCGCGCCGACAGCTCCAGGTTGTCGGCGAAACGCGGGTTGCCGGGCTGCACCGGCGAGTTGTCGGTGAAGCCGCTGACCATCAGCATCTCGTCGCGCTCCCCCAGATACACCTTCAGCGGCGGCACCAGGCTTTCCAGCAACTGGCGCCCGTCGGGCCGGAGCTCGTCGGCATTGAGCGCGAACAGCACGCTGCCGCTGATGCCGATGCGCCCGTTGTCCAGCGTCACGCGGCCGCTGCGCAGCGGGATGGCAAGCGCTTTTTCCAGCGCCATGCGGCGGGACTCTTCGGCCTGGCGCTTGTGCATTTCGGCCTGCAGGCTGGCCACCAGATCCATCTGCGTGAACAGCACGCCGATCAGGATGAGCACGAACGCGCCCAGCACCCCGGCCATGAGGTCGCCGAACACGGCCCAGACGGGGGCCGTCTGCTCGGCCTCGCCCTCGGCGTCGAAGTCCGGTTCATCTGCGGTCATCATGCGGCGCCCTCACCGGCGCCCGCACGCGCGGACAGCGGTGCGCGCAGGCGGCGCAGGTCTTCCACGATGCCCTGCTGCGCACTGATGCTCAGGTCGATCACCTCGCGCGCCTGCGCCACGTAGTAGGCCAGCTGTTCGTCGCTGCGTGCCAGCGACTGCTGGATCGCCCCTTCCACACGCTGGAGGTTGGCGGCCAGCGTTTCGTGGCTGTCGGCCATCTGGCGGGCGCCCTCGCGGAAGGCCTCGCCCAGCGTCACGAGTTCGTCGGTGCTGCGGCCCACCCGCTCGGTCAGGGCTTCGGCCCGACCGGCCTGGTCGCCCACGGTGTCGGCAAACTGCCGGCCGACGCGGTCGAACACCTCGGCCGCCGAGGCCACCAGCGATTCGATGGCCTCGCGCTGCGCGCCCGTGGCCTGCTGCACGTTGTCGAGCAGGCCGCCGATCTGCCCCACCAGCGTGGCGCGTTCGGCCAGGGTGCGGTTGTCGCGTTCGGCCAGCTGGCTCATTTCCTGTTTCAGCTGGGCAATGACTTCGGCCGCGGCCTGCGGCACTTCCGACGCGGTGTGCAGCAGGCGCTGCAGCGGGGCTTCCAGCGCGCTGCCCAGATCGGCTAGGTGGCGTGCGGCGGCGGCCTGCAGTTGATCCAGCCGCGCCACGGCGGCCTGCCCGCGAGCGGCCTCTTCGTCGCGCAGGGCCGCGAGCTGGGTCGCCAGCTCGTGCTGCCGGGCGGTCCAGGCGCTGGCGACGGCCTCGTGGCGCGCGGCTTCGTCGCTGCGCAGCGCGGCCAGTTGGGCCTGCGCATCGGCTTGCCAGGTGGCCAGGCGGGTGGCCTGGGCTTCGGCGCGTTCGGCCTCGGCCGCGCGCAGTTGGGCGAGTTGCTGCGTCCAGGCCGCCTGCAGGGCCTGGCCCTGCTCGGCCTGGGCCAGACTGCGCGCCTGCTCCGCATCGCGCAGCGCCCCGAGTTCGGTGCGCCACAGGGCCAGCAGCTCCGCGGTATGGCCGGCGTGCTGGTCGGCCCAGCGCGCTTCGGCCTCGGTACGCGCTTGCAGCAGCGCGTCGGTGCGGGCCGCGACCTGCTCCAGATGGTTCTGGCTCTGGGCCGCCTGGCGCTGCCCCTGTTCGGCCAGATCGCGCGCGGTCTGCTGCAGCAAGGCGGCGATACCGACCTGCAGGGCCTGGCCCTGCTCGGCCTGGGCCAGGCTGCGCGCCTGCTCCGCATCGCGCAGCGCCCCGAGTTCGGTGCGCCACAAGGTCAGCAGTTCGGCCGTGTGGTGGGCGTGCTGGTCGGCCCAGCGCGCTTCGGCCTCGGTGCGCGCTTGCAGCAGCGCATCGGTGCGGGCTGTGACCTGCTCCAGATGACTCTGGCTCTGGGCCGCCTGGCGTTGCCCCTGTTCGGCCAGATCGCGCGCGGTCTGCTGCAGCAAGGTGGCCACGCCCTCCTGCTGGGTCTGCACCTGCTGCCCGACGGCGTCCCAGCGGCCCTGCCAGTCGGCCGCCAGGGCCTGCAGCGCTTGCGCCCAGGTGGCCTGCCGTTCGGCGTCGGCGCTGGCCTGCGCGGTCAGGGCCTGGTGGCTGGTGGCCTGCACACTGGCCAGCAATTCGGCCGACTGGCGCGCAAAACCGCTGCTGAATCCGTCCAGGGTCTGGCCCAGGGCCTGCAGCCGGCGCTCTTCGGCCTGCGCCTGCCGGTCCAGCGAGGCGGCCCAGGTGTCGGCCACGGCGGCCGCACGGGCGCCGAAACGGTCGGTCAGTTCGGCCATCCGGGCCTGCACGGTCTCGCTCACGTGCTGATGCTGCTGTCGGGCATCGGCAGCGATGGCGTCCATGGCCGCCGACACCACCGGCCGCAGGCTCTCGCCAGCAGCGCGCGCGCTGGCTTCGAGGCTCTGCGTCAGGGTTTGCGCCACCGCCGCGGCCAGGCCCTGGTAGGCGCTGGCGGCCTCGGTGTGGAACTGGGCCTGCCGTTCGCTCAGGCGCTGGTCGAGCTGTTCGCTGCGGGCGTCCAGTTGCGCCATCAGGGTCTGCAGGCGTTCGGCCACCTGGGGCAGCACGGTAGCCTGCTGCTGCAGCGCCTGCCAGCCCTGCTCGCGCCGGTGGGCGGGGGTCAGCGCCTGCAGCTCGCCCGCGATGCGGGCGTCGAGCCGCTGCGTGGCGGCCTGCCGCTCGCGGCGGACCAGCGCCGCCATCAGGCCCAG
>NZ_BSPB01000115.1:0-2876 GCF_030160815.1 Hydrogenophaga electricum
CGATCACGGCCTCCACCGCGCCGGCCGCGCCCAGGGTGTGGCCGGTCGCGCCTTTGGTGGAGCTGCAGGGCACACCGCTGCCGAACAGGGCCGCCACCGCCAGGCCTTCGGCCGCGTCGTTGGCCACCGTGGCCGTGCCGTGCAGGTTGATGTAGTCGATGGCCGACGCCTCCAGCCCGGCCGAGCGCAGGGCGGCGGCCATGGCCTGGCGCGCGCCCAGCCCTTCGGGGTGGGGCGCCGACATGTGGTACGCGTCGCTGGACTCGCCCACCCCGAGCAGGTGCACGCCGCCGGGCGCTTCGCTGGCGCCCGGGCGTTCGAGCAGCGCGAAGGCCGCGCCCTCGGCGACCGAGATGCCGTCGCGCGCCGCGTCGTAGGGCCGGCAGGGCTGGCGCGAAGTCAGTTGCAGCGACGCGAAGCCGTACAAGGTGGTCAGGCACAGGCTGTCGACCCCGCCGACCACGGCGGCGTCCAACTGGCCCAGCGCGATCTGCCGCGCCGCGGCGGCAAACACCTTGGCGCTGGACGAACAGGCGGTGGAAATCGTCAGCGCCAGCCCCTCGGCGCCGAGGTAGCGGCGCACCGCGTCGGTCACCGAAAACGGGTTGTGCGAGCCGTGGTGCACGAAGCCGGACGGCAGCGCCCCGGTGGCGGGATTCCGCTGGCGGTAGGCGATCTCGGTCTCGAGAATGCCCGAGGTGCTGGTGCCCAGGAACACCCCGACACGGTGGGCACCGTGGCGGCGCACCGCGTCGCGCACGCGATCGGCAAACCCGTCGGTTTCGAGGGCCAGCACGGCCAGCCGGTTGTTGCGGCAGTTGTGCTCGCGCAGCGCGGGCGGCAGGTGGCAGGCGTCCACGCCAGCCACCTCGCCGGCCCAGGTGTCGAGCACCACGGTTTCGAACTGGCAGGGGCGCAGGCCGCTGCGCCCGTCGCGCAGGGCCTGGCGGTGGGCGTCCAGACCCTGTCCGAGACAGGTGGTCAGCGTGCAGGCAGATAGCTGGAGAGGCGACACGGAAACTCGCTGGCAAAAACGGCGCGCCCCTGGGCGGGACGCCGGAGACGCCCCTCGGGAGCGCGGTGACAGGGAGGCGATCTTAGGCGATGGCGGGGGCGGCGTCTTCGGGCAGGGCACGGCACACCAGCATCACATTGGCAAACGGCAGCGCGCCGTTCATGTCGAGGCTTTCCACCGCAAAGCCCTCCTGCTGCAGCAGCGCGCGCCAGTCGGCCAGCGGCCGGGCATAGAGGCGCGGCAGCCGGTGCCCGCGCAGGAAGGTCACCACGTGGTCGACCCAGGTCGACAGTGCGAACGGCCAGCCGGCGGCCTCGTCGCCGACGCGGGTGACGAACAGCCCGCCGGGCCCGATCGCGCGCCGGATGCGCCGGACCACCTGGCGCTGGCGATCGTGGTCGAAGTAGTGCAGCGCGTCGAGGATGGTCACCACGTCGCAGCGGCCGAAATCCACCGCGTTCATGTCGCCCTGCTCCACCCGCACCAGCGGGTGGTCGGCGCCGAACGCCTGCCGGGCACGCCACACGTCGCGTGGCATCAGTTCCACGCCGCGCAGCCGCACCGGCTGGGGCGGTGGTGGCCAGTCGGCCGGCCAGCGGCCGTCGGCGTGCTGTTCGGCGGCCGCGAGCAGCCACGCGAACAGGCTGCCCTGGCCGCAGCCGAGATCGAGCACATCGGGCCGCGCGGGCAGCAGGCCGCGGCGCAGCAGTTCCGCGAAGATCGCGTCGCCGCCGAGCTTGCCGCGCGCGTAGTGGTAGGCAAACCGGTCGGCGCGGCGAAAACGCTCGCAGGCGCGCGCCAGCAGTCCGTCGGGAATGGCCGAAAACGGGGTCAATCCAGCTCCTCGTGAAGGGTGGCGGTCGCCAACCCCTGGGTCTGCAGCCGCTCGGCCAGCGCCGGCAACAGGGCCAGCAGCAGGGGCTGGCCCTCGGCCGTGCGGGCGGCGTGGCCGTCGTGCAGCAAAAGGATGTCGCCATCCCCGAGCCCGCGCGTCAGGCGCGCCAGCACCGTGTCCGCGTGGGGGTTGCGCGTGTCGTAGCCACGGCGCGTCCAGGACGCCAGGCGCAGCCCCAGGCCGGCCAGCACCGGGTCGAGAAAGGGGTTGCGCAGCCCGGCGGTCGGGCGGAAAAAGCGCGGCGCCTGCCCGCTCAGGTCCGACAGCACGGCCTGCGCCTGCGCAATGTCGGCGCGCATGCGGCCCGGGCCGAACAGCGAAAAGGCGTGCGAATGGCTGTGGCCGTGGTTCTCCACGCGGTGGCCGCGGGCGACGATCTCCCGGCACAGCGCAGGGTGGCGCTGCGCGCGGTGTCCGATGAGGAAAAAGCTGGCGCGCAGGCCCAGGGCATCGAGCTGGTCGAGCACCCGCGGCGTGACCTCGGGATCGGGTCCGTCGTCGATGGTCAGCGCGACCCGCCCCGCCCCCGCCGTGCGCGGCGGCAGGTGGGTGATGTTGGCCCCCAGCCACGAGGAGCGTGGCAACAGGCTCGCCGTGGTGATCAGTGCGTGGTTGGCGGCCACCGCGCCCAGCGCCCAGGGCCAGGCCGACGGCACCGCGACAGCACCCAGCACGGCGGCGCCATGGACCACGCCCGAGAGCCGCAGCAACGGGCTGGGCGTCCAGCGGGACGGCGGCGCCGGGCGCACGTTCACCGCCAACCCGCCAGAAAGCGCTGCCACAGGGGCAGCCAGGCCGACCAGTCGTGCCCGCCATCGACCTCGTGCGCCACGGCGCGCGGCAACCGCGCCACCAGGTCGCGCATGGCCCCGGCAAACCGGTCGTCGCGGCCCCAGCCGACAAAACAGGGCAGGTCCGGCCGGCCGGCACGCAGGTCGTGCCAGAGACAGAACTCCGGGTCGGCCT
>NZ_BSPB01000116.1:0-2811 GCF_030160815.1 Hydrogenophaga electricum
CTTGATCTGCTGGAAGTCGCTCTCGTTGGCGCGGTAGGTGCTTTCGGTCCAGGAGCCGGAGTCGGCGTAGTCGTAGAACATGCGCGGCACGCGTTTCCGGGCCAGGCGGCGCAGGTCTTCGATGTTCGTCATCACGGGCATGGGGGGCTCTCCAGGGAAGGCTTTGAGGTCGGGCGATGTTATCCCTGTGGCGCGGGCCGGTCGCGTGAAAGCGGGCCGCTGCGGTTTGAAATTTCTGCGCGCTTGCCGGTGGTCGGGCCGTGGTGGACGGCGCAGCCGGTCTGCCTATCATCCGTCTCCGGAGGTGTCTCCTGGCCCGCGGCAGCGGGCTGGTGATGGTGCCACCGGAAGCCGTTTTCCTCGTCCGATCAAGGCCGGAGGCCTGCCATGGCGCATCGCATGTTGACGTCCGCATTTCCCTTCCGGCGCGTGGGGGCGGCCGGGCTGCTCGCACTGGGGGCCACCGCGGCCAGTGCCCAGACGGCGCCCACCCAGCTCTGGATGGATCTGTCCACCTCCACCATGACGGGCGTGCCCGAATTCATGGAAGGCGGGCTCGGCGGCATGGTGGGGGGGCTGCTGGGCGGGCGCATGGGGGGCGCCAGCGGTTCGCAGGTCTACGGCCACGCCAGCGGCCGCTTCATCCAGCAGGGCAGCACGCCCAGCCTCACGGGTGCGATGCCGCCCACGCGGGTGATCGACATCGCGCTGTTCAACCCGCGCCGGCCTGGGGTGGAGGCGCAACTGGCGATTCCGCCGGGCATGAAGATGGGCGAGGCCTTGCCGCTGGTGCCGCCCTCACCCGGCTACAAGGACGCCGATCCGACCGGCGAGGTGCCCGACATCAAAGGCCGCATCCTCATTTACTGGGGCTGTGGCGAAACCGTGCGCGCTGGCCAGCCCCGGGTGGTGCCGCTGTCCAACAACCCGCAGCAGTGGGCGCCGCTGCTGGCAGGGCGCCATGCGCCCGAGCGGGCCGCACGGGTGGGGGCGCAGCACGCGCTGTACCCGAACGAAAAGAACACCGTGAACCCCGGGCCCGAGACCTCGTTGCAGGGCGACCTCCAGGTGCAGGGCGACGGCGTGCCGGAGTCGATGCGCTTCACCCTGGGCGAGCGGCAGGACCTGATGCCCGCCATCCGCCTGCAGACGCAGGGCGCGCTGGCACAAAGCATTCTGGTGAGCTGGCTGCCGGTGCCCCGGGCCCACGCCTACCACCTGCACGCCATGGGCATGGTCGGTCAGGACATGGTGCTCTGGTCCAGCGCGGAAAGCGCCGATACGGGCCTGGGCCTGTTCGATTACCTCACCGAAGCCACCAGCGCCCGCTGGGTCAAGGACAAGCTGTTGCTGCCCGCTTCGGCCACGCAGTGCGCGGTGCCGGCGGGCATCTTCGCCACGCCGGGCCAGGCCGATTCGGTGGCGATGCTGCGCATGATCGCCTATGGCCCCGAGAGCTACCTCATGCACCCGGCGCGGCCGGCCAACGCCAAGACGGGCTGGCAGCCCGAATGGTCGGTACGGGTGCGCACCAAGAGCCAGACCATGGCCGTGCTCGGTGTGGACATGGCCGGCATGGCGGCCGGGGGCGGTGGGGCCGAGCCCGCACCCAGCCCCACCGAACGCGCGGTCGACAGCGTGCTGCCCGGGGCGGTGAACGTGCTGCGGGGCCTGTTCAGCCGCTGAGGCCTGCGCCGCCGCCGGGGCGTCAGCGGTGGTTCCAGCGCGAGCGTGTGGCCCAGCCGGCCAGCGCCGTGATCGCCGCGCCGGCCAGTGCCGCTGCCAGCAGCGACTTGCCCGGCTCTTCGCGCACATAGTCGGCCGTGCGGTTGCAGGCCTGGTTGGCGCCCTGGGCGACCTGCGCGCCGGCTTCGCGGGCTTTTTCGACACCGACCCGGGTCAGGTGTTCCACCCTGCCGGCGGCGTGCGAGAGCGCGCCCGGGGTCTGGTCCAGCCATTGTTCGGCCTGCTCGATGTGGCCGTTCACGGTGTCCTGGGCAGCTGCGGCGATTTTCTTGGCGGTGGCGGTCATGCGGTTCTCCTGAAAAAGGGTGGAAAAAAGGGAAGGGCACGGGCCCGCGTCAGCGGCGCAGCACGCTCACCAGGAACGACACCAGCGCCATGACGAGGAACACCACGAACAGCACCTTGGCAATGCCGGCGGCGCTGGCCGCGAGGCCACCAAATCCGAGCACGGCGGCGATGATGGCCACCACGAAAAACACCAGGGCGTAATGCAGCATCTTGGTCTCCTGTCTGGGCTTGGCCGGAGGGCGCAAACCGGTGGGTGAAAGCACCGCAGACACGGGGGTGTGGCTGCGATGGATTCAGTGTAGGAAGACGCTGGTGCGCGTGGTGTCGGCCGGCTCTGCCTAAGGCTGTAGGACAGGGCCGACAACCTGGCCGCGCTCGGCCGCCGTGAGCGGCTCCAGCCAGCCCAGTTGCCGTTCCAGCACGGCCAGCGTGGCTTCGGACGCGTCCTGCCCCTGCGCCTGCCGCGCCGTGATGCGCGCGCGCAGCGTGGCCACAGGTGCCTCGCAGGCGAGGATGCCGAACCCACAGCCCGTTTCGGCCGCCAGTGTGGCGAAGGCCGCGCGCTCGTGCTGGCGCAGGAAGGCCGCGTCCACCACCACCGACCAGCCTTCGGCCAGCAGCGCGCGGCTGCGCGCCAGCAGGCTGGCGTAGGTGTCGGCGTGGGCCTGGGGCGCGTACAGGCCCTGGTGGATGCCCGCGCCGCTGGCCTGCAGGGGCGCCAGGCCATGCAGGCGCTTGCGCTCCACGTCCGAGCGCAGGCGCAGCGCGCGCGGCGTG
>NZ_BSPB01000117.1:0-2612 GCF_030160815.1 Hydrogenophaga electricum
GGCGTGCAGCTCGGCGTCGGCCAGCGCCGCGCCGGTGCTGGCGCGCAGCACCGGGTCGACCACCAGGGCGACGGGCTGTTGCGCGCGCAGGCGGTCGACGAAGGCGGCCAGCACGCGCACGTTGTCGGCGCTGCCGAGCAGGCCGGTCTTGATCACGCGCGGCGGCATGTCGCGCGCCAGCGTGTCCAGTTGCGCCTGCAGCAGGGCGGGTGCCGTGGCCGCGATGAGTGAGACCTCGGTGGTGCTCTGGGCGGTGATGGCCGCGACCACCGTGCCCAGGTGCAGGCCGAAAGCGTCGGCCGCGCGCTGGTCGGCGGCCAGGCCGGCACCGCCGCCGCTGTCGGTGCCGGCGACGCTCCAGATGACGGGTGGGGCGTTCATGGGATCAGGAACGGGTGGCCGCTCACCGGCGTGGAGGCGACCGCCATGTCCTGCGGGGCCATCACGCCGGCTTCGAAGGCGGCGCGGCCGGCTTCGATGGCCAGGCCGAAGGCGCGCGCCATGCGCACCGGGTCCACCGCCTGGCTGACGGCGGAATTGAGCAGCACGGCGTCGAAGCCCAGTTCCATGGCCAGGGCCGCGTGGCTGGGCGCACCGATGCCGGCGTCGACCACCAGCGGCACGCCGGGCAGGCGCGCGCGCAGGGTGCGCAGCGCGAACGGGTTGATCAGCCCCTGGCCCGAACCGATGGGCGCGCCCCAGGGCATCAGCACTTGGCAGCCGGCGTCGAGCAGGCGCTGGCAGGTGACCAGGTCGTCGGTGCAGTAGGGGAACACGGCAAAACCGTCCTTCACCAGTTGCGCGGCGGCCTCCACCGTGCCCCAGGGGTCGGGTTGCAGCGTGTGTTCGTCGCCCACCACTTCCAGCTTCACCCAGCGCGTGCCATACAGCTCGCGCGCCATGTGCGCCAGGGTGATGGCTTCGTGCGCGGTGCGGCAGCCGGCGGTGTTGGGCAGCAGGTGCACGCCGCTGTCCACGATCTGGCGCACGAAACCGTTGTCGCCGGCGGCGGCCAGGGTGCGCTTGAGGCCGACGGTGACGACCTGGGTGTTCGACGCGGCGATGGCATCGCGCAGCACCCGGGGCGACGGGTAGCCCGCGCTGCCCAGCAGGAAGCGGCTGTCGAGCGTGGTGCCGTAGACGGTCAGTGAGGACATGGCGGGGTCGGATGGGGGGCAGGGGAGGGGATGTGGGGTCAGGCGGGCTGCACGGGCACGTGGTCCCGCGAGCCGTTGGCGCGGTTGCGCGCGTCGACGAACACCAACTGCGGCTTGTGCGTGGCGACCTGGTCTTCGTGCACCTGGGCGAAGGCCGCGATGATGATCAGGTCGCCCACCGAAGCGCGGCGTGCGGCCGAACCGTTGACGGAAATCATGCCGCTGCCCCGCTCGCCCTTGATGGCGTAGGTGATGAAGCGCTCGCCGTTGTTGATGTTCCAGATGTGGACCTGCTCGTTTTCGGCGATGTTGGCGGCGTCGAGAAGGTCTTCGTCGATGGCGCAGGAGCCTTCGTAATGCAGTTCGCATTGCGTCACGGCGACGCGGTGGATCTTGGACTTGAGCAGGGTGCGGAACATGGGGTCTCCTGGTAAAGGGTTTGGAATCAGCCGCCGACGATGGCCTGGAAGGTCA
Source organism: Hydrogenophaga electricum (assembly GCF_030160815.1). Lineage (NCBI taxonomy): Bacteria > Pseudomonadati > Pseudomonadota > Betaproteobacteria > Burkholderiales > Comamonadaceae > Hydrogenophaga > Hydrogenophaga electricum. Next base: position 1,632 of record NZ_BSPB01000117.1, read on the forward strand.
GCACCGTGTCGCCGGGCCGCAGCAGCGTGGTTTCGCGCTGCGAGCGCGGCACGAAAGCGCCGTTGACGGCGGTGGCGACTGTACTGGCATCCACGCCCTGGGATGCCAGCAACTGGGACAGCGTCAGCCTCTCGGGGCATGGCAGGGTCTGGTCGTTGAAGTTCAGCATGGGTGGACGGGCGCGAGCCCCAGTGGCTTCAGCGCGTCTTCAACCAGGGCTGGTGCCAGCAGCCAGCCATGGCGGAACAGGCCGTTGATGCGCAGCCGGCCGGGCGTGTGGTCGATGCGCGGTTCGTTGTCGGGCAGGGCCGGGCGGAGGTTGGCTTCCATGTGCACGATGCGGGCTTCGGCCAGGCCGGGCAGCACGCTGTGCGCCGCGGCCATGAGTTCGACCGCGCTGCGCAGGCTCACGGGCGAGCGGTCTTCGCTTTCGATCTCGCTGGCCCCCACCACGAACAGGTCGCCCGGGCGCGGCACGATGTAGACGCGGTGGCGCGGGTGCAGCAGGCGGACCGGGCGCTGCAGCCGCACGCCGGGTGCGTGCAGCCAGAGCACTTCGCCGCGCACGCCGCGCACGGCCATGTCCTCTTCAAGGGCCAGCGCTGAACCGGCTTCGCCGGGCCGCTGTGGGCGCTCCATGGGGGGGGCCACGTTCACCCCCCGCACGTCGATGGCCAGATCGACGTGCGTGGCCTCACCATCGGCCAGCACGATGCGCCCGGGCTCCACCTGTGCCACCCGCTCGTCCCAGCACCACCACACACCCGGGGCGTGCAGCGCCAGCGCTTGCAGCATGTCGCGGCCCATGACCTGGGCCTCCTGCGGCAGCAGCCAGGCGTGCAGGCCGGGCGTGACGGCCGGCTCCAGCGCGGCCAGTTCGGCGCGTTCGAGGGGCTGCGGTGCCGGCAATTCGCTGGCCAGCGCGGGCGCGTCCTCCAGCGGGGCGAGCACCCGGCGTGCGGCGCCCAGGTCGGGGCCGTG
>NZ_BSPB01000118.1:0-2451 GCF_030160815.1 Hydrogenophaga electricum
GACGCTGGCGCTGCGCGACGCGGTCTTTGCCAAGCCTCCGGCGCTCGCTCCCATCGGGCCCGCTCCCGTCATCGGCCCTCAGTGAGAAAGCCCCATGTCTGAACGGATACACGCCACGTACTGGCTCGAAACCCCGCTGGCGCCGCAGCGTGCGGCGGAAATCATTGCCGGCGAACAGTCCAGCGGCACCTTTCTGGCCCTGGCCAACGAGACCGATGCGCTCAAGGCGCGCAGCGGTGCGCGCATCGAGCGGCTGGAGATGCTCGATGTGGTCGGGGCCCCGAGCCTGCCGGGCCGCTATGCCGATCAGGCGCGCTTCAGCCGCTGCCTGCTGGAGCTGTCCTGGTCGGTCGACAACATGGGGGTGTCGCTGCCCAATGTGCTGGCCACGGTGGCGGGCAACCTGTTCGAATTGCAGGGCGTTTCGGGTCTGCGCGTGCTGGAACTGCGTCTGCCGCGGGTGTTTGCCGAAACCTACCCTGGGCCGGCCTTCGGCATTGCCGGCACGCGCCGCCTGGCCGGCGTGCCGCAGGGGCCGCTGATCGGCACCATCATCAAGCCCAGCGTGGGCCTGGACGCTGCGCAGACGGCGCAGGAGGTGCGCCAGCTTATCGACGGCGGCATCGACTTCATCAAGGACGACGAGCTGCAGGCCGACGGCCCGCATTGCCCGTTCGACGAGCGTGTGCGCGCGGTGATGCGCGAGGTCGAGGCCGGCGCCGACCGGCTGGGCCGCCGCGCCATGGTGGCCTTCAACCTCACGGGCGAACTCGACGAGATGAAGCGCCGCCACGATCTGGTGCAGTCGCTGGGCGGCACCTGCGTCATGGTCAGCCTGAACTCGGTGGGCCTGGTGGGGCTGCGCGAGCTGCGGCGCCACAGCGCGCTGCCGATCCACGCGCACCGCAACGGCTGGGGTTATCTGAGCCGGCACCCGGCGCTGGGCTGGGACTACCGCGCCTGGCACAAGCTGTGGCGCCTGGCGGGCGCCGACCACCTGCACGTCAACGGCCTGTCCAACAAGTTCAGCGAGCGCGACGAGACCGTGGCCGAAGCGGCGCGCGCGGTGCTCGAACCCCTGTGGCCCGAGACGCCGATGCCGGTCATGCCGGTGTTCAGCTCGGGCCAGACCGGCCTGGTGGCCGCCGCCACCTACGCGGTCACGCGCAGCCAGGACCTGATCTTTGCCGCCGGTGGGGGCATCTTCGGCCACCCCGACGGCGTGGCCGCCGGCGTGACAGCGCTGCGCCAGGCCTGGGACGCGGCGGTACAGGGCGTGCCGATCAGTGTGCATGCCGAAACCCGCCCCGCGCTGCAACGCGCACTGGGCTTCTGGTGAGCGCCGCCATGCACGCCGACACGCTGCCGGGGCCGCTGCTGGCCTACTACGGAGACGACTTCACCGGCTCCACCGACGAGATGGAAGCCTTCACCCTGGCGGGGGTGCCCACCGGCTTGTTCCTGCGCACGCCCACGCCCGCGTGGGTGCAGCGCCTGGGGCACCTGCGCTGCATCGGCCTGGCGGGCACGGCGCGCGGCCGTTCGCCGGCCTGGATGCGCGAGCACCTGCCGCCGGCGTTCGCCAGCCTGCGCGCCTTCGGCGCGCCGCTGCTGCAGTACAAGGTGTGCTCGACCTTCGACTCCAGCCCGGACACCGGCTCCATCGGCCAGGCCATCGAACTGGGCGTGCAGGCCATGGGGGGCGACTGGTCGCCCATGGTCATCGGGGCCCCGCGCTTGCGCCGCTATCAGGCCTTCGGCCACCTGTTTGCCGCCATGGGCGACGAGGTGCACCGCCTGGACCGGCACCCCACGATGTCGCGCCATCCGGTCACGCCCATGGACGAGGCCGATCTGCGCCGGCACCTGGCGCGCCAGACCGGGCGCCGCCTCGGCCTGGTCGATCTGGTGGCGCTGCAGTCCGGCGGGGGCGATGCGGCGCTGGCCCGTCTGCAGGGCGCCGACACGCCCGTCGTGCTGCTGGACGTGATCAACGACGACACCCTGGCCGAAGCCGGGCGGCTGGTCTGGGAACGGCGCGGTCGCGGGCTGTTCTCCGCCTCGTCGTCCGGGCTGGCCTACGCGCTGGTGGCGCACTGGCGGCGGGCCGGGCTGCTGGGTCCGGCCCAGCCGCTGCCACCCACCGCGGCGGTAGACCGCATCGTGGCCGTCAGCGGCAGTTGTTCCCCGGTGACGGCGGGGCAGATCGTCTGGGCGGGTGCGCATGGGTTTTCGCTCGAACGCCTGGACACGGCCGCGGTGTTGACCGCCGCTGCCCGCGAAGCCGAGATTGCGCGGCTGACCGCCGCCGCGCTGCAGGCGCTCGCGGCGGGGCGCAGCCCCCTGATCCATTCGGCCTGCGGGCCCGACGACCCCGCGGTGCTGGGTTTCGCCGCGGTGGCTGCCCAGGCGGGTGTGCCCCTGGCGCAGGCCCAGGCGGCCGTGGGCGAC
>NZ_BSPB01000119.1:0-2259 GCF_030160815.1 Hydrogenophaga electricum
TGGTTGCCCGTGAGGAAACCGAAAGTCATGTTGGGCCCGTGGGTGATGCCCGCACCCGGGTAGTTGCCCCCCATCATGCTGGCGCGGTCGTTGCCCACGGCGTACAGACCGGCGATGGCCGAGCCGTCGCGCTTGAGGACCTCGCCCACCACGCTGGTGCGCACCCCGTCAAAGGTGCCCAGATCGCCCATGACCACCTTGACCGCGTAGAACGGACCGGTCTGCACCGGCGCCACGCAGGGGTTGGGCCGGTGTTCGGGATCGGCCAGGTAGCGGTTGAAGCTGGTGCGCCCGCGCCCGAAGGTGGGGTCTTCGCCCTTGACGGCGCCGACGTTGTAGTCCTTGACGGTCTGCGCCAGGCCGGCCGGATCGATGCCGGCGTTTTGCGCCAATTCGGCCAGCGTGTTGCCCTTGATCAGGTAGCCGTTGCGCAGGAACTTGCCAATGGGCATGGGCGCGGGTTTGACAAAGCCCAGCCCGTACTTGGCCAGCGTGGTCTTGTCGCACACCAGCCACATGGCGGTTTCGGCCATGCCGGCGCAGGCGGTGATCATGGCCGCCCCCACGTCGTGGTACGAGTTGGATTCGTTGGTGAAGCGCCGGCCGTTGGCCAGCACGCCGATGACGCCGGGTTTGTAGCGGTCCAGCAGGTGCGGGAAGACGCCGATCTCGCCCCCGCCGTAGTCGACCCTGGAGACGGGCATCCAGGCCGCGCTGTCCTTGAAGCGGATGTCGGCCACGCCCCCGGCCTGCTCGGCCATGGCCACGCCGTCGCCGGTGTTGCCCACCGGTGTGGGCGAGAGGTGCTGGTGGCCGCGCGCGACGTGCGGGTAGGCCTGGGCGATGCGCTGGACGTCGTGCGGGAAGCCGCCGCAGGCCAGCACCACGCCGTGGCGTGCGGTGAAGCTGGCGTGCTCGCTGCGCACGCCCTGCACGTGTTCGCCATCCATCAGCAGCGCCTTCGCGGGGGTCGAGGTGAGGATGGGGATGCCCAGGTCCAGCGCCGACTTGGCCAGACGTGCGGCCAGCGCGTTGCCGCTGGTGACCTGGATGCCGCGGCGGTACAGCGCCAGTTCCTTGAGGTGGGTGGCCAGGCGTTTGGCCACGTAGAGGAAGGAGGTCAGCGATTTGGTGGCGCGGAAGAAGTGTTTGAGGTCGGCGTTGGAGGAGTTGAACATCATCCCGATGAAGGTGATGGTCTTGAGCGGGGGCTTGAGCCGCGCCATGTCCCGCCCGAGTCCGCGGATGTCGAAGGGTTTGGCCAGGATGGAGCGGCCGATGTCCACGCCCCCGGCCACGTCGGGGTGGTAGTCGGGGTAGAGCGTGGGCACGAACTGCATGGCGGTTTCGCGCTCGAAGAATTCGACCATCTTCGGACCGTTGTCCAGGAAGGCTTCGACCACGGCGTCGTCAAAGAACTGGCCGGTCTCTTCCATGAGGTAGCGGCGCACGGCAGCGCGGGTGTCGCCCGGGTTCTGCTGGCGCCCGTGGGGGCCGAGTGGAATCCACAGCACACCGCCCGAGAGCGCGGTGGTGCCGCCGAACACGGGTTCTTTCTCCAGCACCAGCACGTCCAGGCCACGCTTTTTGGCGGTGATGGCGCAGGACAGGCCGGCAGCGCCGGAGCCGACGACGATGAGGTCGTAGGCGGTTTTCTGGTTCACGGGTGTCTCCTCAAGTGGTGTTTGGCCGCAGCGCCGGGCCGCCCCAAGCAAGGCCGCGCCCCCTCGGGGGGGCAGCGACCCGCGCAGCGGTCGAGCGTGGGGGTCATTGGTTGAATCCGGGGCGCGGCACCATGTCCATCAGCATCGAGGACATGCCACCATCGACGGCGATTTCGGCGCCGTTGACGTAGGCCGAGCGCGGGCTGGCCAGGAACAGGGCCACGTCGGCGATGTCCTGCGGCTCGCCGATGCGGCGGCTGGCGGTGACCTGGGCGCGCCGCGCTTCAAAGCCCGGCTCTTCGTAGAACTTGGCCGACAGGGCGGTGCGGATCATGCCGGGGCAGATGGCGTTGCTGCGGATGCCCAGCGGGCCCCATTCGGTGGCCATCTGGCGCGACAGGAGCAGCACGCCGGCTTTGCTGGCGCTGTAGGCGCCGCTGGCGGTCTGCGGGAAGTTCGCCGAGATGGAGGCCACGTGCACCAGCGCGCCGCGCGTGCGCTGCAGTTGCGCCTTGAAGGCCCGCGCGCACAGCAGGTAGCCCGTCAGGTTCACCGACAGCACCGTGTTCCAGTCGGCCACGCTCACGCTCTCCAG
>NZ_BSPB01000120.1:0-1829 GCF_030160815.1 Hydrogenophaga electricum
CTGCCTGCAGGGCCGATTCGGCCGCGGCGGCGCTGCTGCGGGCCGCCGTCAGTTGCGCCCGGGCGTGTTCGAACTCTTCGCGCCCGACGGCACCCGTGGCCACCAGCGGCTGGCGGCGGTTGACGTCGTCCTCCAGCCGCGCCAGCTCGGCCCGCACGCGCGCCAGGTCGGCGTTGCGGGTGGCCACCTGCGACTGCGCGGTGCGGTTGTTGGCGTACAGGGTGCGCACCTCGCGCACGGTCTGCGCCAGTTGCGCCTCGGCCTGCTCCAGCGCCACGCGGGCGTCGGCCGGGTCCAGCCGCACCAGGGTCTGGCCGGCCTTGACGTGGTCGGTGTCTTCGGCCTCGATGGCCAGCACGGTGCCGCCGATCTGCGGCGTGACCTGCACCACGTTGCCCGACACGTAGGCGTTGTCGGTGGTTTCGTAGTGGTTGAGCACCAGCGCCCAGTAGGCGCCATAGGCGATGCCGGCCACGGCCACGGCGGTGGCGACGGCCGTCAGGGCCTGGCGGCGGGCGGGGTTGTTTGAACGGGATTCGGAAGGCTGGGCGGGAGCGTTCATGGTGGTCTCGGAGGCGTCGGGGTGTTCGGGAAAAGGGGTTCTCTCAGCGGTCTTCAGGCTTGCGGCACGTAGCCGCCGCCCAGGGCGCGCGCCAGCGCCGCCTGGGCAGCCAGGGCGCGGGCCTGCAGGTCCAGCGCCTGCCGGCGTTGCGACAGCACGGTCGATTCGGCCTGGATCAGCACCAGGTGGCTGGTCAGGCCGGCACCGTAACGCTGGCGCGCGATGTCGTAGGCCGACTCGGCCGCCGCCTGAGCGCGGGCCTGCTGGGCCTGCTGGCGGGCCACCGAGCCCAGCACGTTGAGCTGCTCGGCCGATTCGCGCACCGCGTCGATCACGGCGGCGTTGTAGCTCGCCACCGCCGCGTCGAGGTCGGCCGTGCGCACGCCCAGCTGGGCGCGCAGCGCGCCGGCGTCGAACACCGGCAGGTGGATCGCCGGGCCGATGCCGTACTGGCGGCTGCCGGATTCGACCAGTTGGTCAAGCCCAATGCTGGACAGGCCGGCAAATGCGGTGAGGCTGATGTTGGGATAGAACTGGGCCTTGGCCGAGCGCACCGCCTGCCCCGCCGATTCGATGCGCCAGCGCGCGGCGGCGATGTCGGCGCGGCGGCCCAGCAGGTCGGCCGGCAGCGTGCCGGGCAGCGGCAGCGCCTTCAGGCCCGCGAGCGACGGCGCCAGCGCCTGCAGCGCTTCGGGCACCTGCACCGTCAGCGCCGCCAGCGTCAGACGGGTGGCCGTGATCTTCTCGTCGATAGCCTCGATCTGCTGGCGGGCGTCGGGCACCGCGCCCTCGCCCTGGCGCAGTTCCACCACGGTGTCCAAGCCGGCGGCGACACGCTGGCGCGTCAGGGCCAGCAGGTCCTGGCGCTGCTGCCACGACTGTTGCGCCACACCACGCTGGTCGTTCAGCAGGGCCAGTTGCACATAGGCCTGCACCACCTGGGTGGCGAGCCACTGGCGCGCGGCGGCCAGATCGGCCTCGGCCGCGCGCTCGCTGCCCACGGCGGCTTCGAGCGCGGCGCGGTGACGGCCGAAGAAGTCGATCTCCCACGAGCCGGCGAACTGCGCGTTGGCCAGCGTGCGGGTCGAACCGCCCAGCGGGGCCGGGTAGATGCTGTTGGCACTGAAGTGCTGGCGGGTGGCGTCGGCGCTCAGGCCGACCTGCGGGCCGCCAGTGGCCGCTTGTGCCGACACGGCCGACGCCGCACGCGCCAGGCGGGCCTGGGCGGCGCCAAGCGAGGGGTGGCCCGCCAGCGCGTATTCAACCA
>NZ_BSPB01000121.1:0-1774 GCF_030160815.1 Hydrogenophaga electricum
AGCAGCCGGGCCAGCGCGGCCGGGCCGATGAGGCGCTCGGCCAGCGGGCCGTCCACACGCAGGCGCAGTTGGGCCACGGGCCGGTCGCCCGGAAAGCGCCGTTCGCCCTCGCTGCCGCGCAGCGTGGCCACCGTGGTGTGGCCGGCGCGGAACTGCAGGTGCTCGCCGTCGCGGCTGCGGTATTCGGACGCCCCGGCCAGGCCGAAGGTCAGCACCAGGGCGGTGGCGTCGCCTGGGTGGGTGTGGCGTTCGTGCTGGCGGCCCGGGCTGCGCGAGCGGATCGCGCTGAACCCCGGCACGATGTCCAGACGTTCGCTGACCGGGCCGGCCGTCGCCGCCGGTGGCGTGAGCGGCTGCCAGCCACCGGGGCCCGGTTCCGCCAGCGGGGACGCGAAGGCCTCAGTCATAGCGCCGGGTGAAGATCAGGTCGACCGCGTTTTCTTCGCCGGCGCGTCCGCGCAGCGTCAGCGAGCGCGTGAGGTCGTAGAACAGCGACACGGTGCCCAGCGTGCCGATGAGGCTGCGCTCGTAGCTGATGTAGAGCTGGCTCGACAGGCGTTTGCCCACCGAGACGGCCGCAGCGTTCACGGTGCCGTCGGTGTTCTGCGTCTGGCCGCGCAGCCCGATGTCGTCCAGCCCCAGGCTCTGGGCGAGCTGGGTGCCCCGGTCTTCGCCCCGGCTGGACAGCAGCGCCAGCGCGGCCTGCTGGAGGATGGCGGCTTCGGCGCCGGTGCCCGTGGCGGGCCGGCCCAGCACCAGCCAGGCGAGCTTTTCGCTGTCGGGCATGTCGGGGTCGGCGAACAGGCGCACCGTGGGCGACTGGGCACTGCCCGAGACGCGCACGCCCACGCGCTGGTCGCTGCTGCCCTGCGGCCGGATGGCCACGATCTCCAGCGTCGGGTCGTCGTACGGGCCGCTGAAGCGCAGCGCGCCGGATTCGATGGTGAGCTGCTGGGCGTAGGCGCGGTAACTGCCGCTGGTGGTGCGCACCTCGCCCAGCACGCGGGGCGTGGGTTCGGCGGGGGTGCTGCGCACTTCGAGCTTGCCGCCCAGGCGGGCCTGCAGGCCGCGCCCGCGCACGTCGAAGCGTTCGCCCAGGTCGATCTCCAGCCGGGCATCGGTGTGAACCTGCCGCCCGGGTTCGGTGGGGGTGGTGGCCTGCCGGCCACCGCGCACCACCACGTCGGTGTCGAGGCTGGGGGTGAACTCGTCGGGCAGCACGAACAAGGCTTCGTCGGCGCGCAGGTTGCCACGCACTTCCAGCTGGTCGCCCTGCAGGCGGGCCTGGGTCTGGCCACTGAGCACCAGGCGCCGGTCGGGCCGGTTGGACACGCGCAGGCGGTCGGCCTTGGCCTGCAGCGTGATGGCCGGCCAGAGCGCACCGCCGGCAGGCTGGGTCTGCCAGCGCGCTTCGCCCGAGGCTTCGAGCGTGCCGCCTTCGGCCGCCCCACGCGGCCCTTCGAGCCGCAGGCTGTCGATCGCCAGGTGTTCGCCGTCGGCAGTGATCCGCAGGCGGCCGTTGCTGAAGGCGATGCCTTCGATGAGCGAGATCACCGCCACGTCGTCGGCCTGCAACTGGCCGCGCCAGTCGGGTTGGCCGCGTGTGCCGGCGATCTGCACCTGGGCCGCCAGCGAACCGCGCACGCGCCAGCCGGGCGGTGCCAGCGCCGACCACACGCCGACCTGGGGCATGCGCGCTTCCAGCGAACCCTGCAGCGGTGCCGACGCGGGCCAGCCCGCGGCCAGCCCGTCGGCGGCCGGGTCGATGCGGGTG
>NZ_BSPB01000122.1:0-1738 GCF_030160815.1 Hydrogenophaga electricum
CCACCTGCCGCCCCGGCGGCAATACCCGCGAACAGCGCGCGGCCGGCGACATCCTGTTCGAAGCCGTGCAGGCCGCGCAGGCCCTGGGCGACCGGCCCGACTGGGCCGCCGTGCGCGTGCGCGGCCAGGCCTGCACGGCCGGCTGCTCGCGCGCCTGCACCGTGGCCTTTCAGGCCCCGGGCAAACACAGTTACCAGTTCGGTGATCTGTCCGCCACCGCCGACGCGGCCCGGGCGCTGCTCGACTGCGCGGTGCTGCATGATCGGTCCCCCGACGGCACGCTGGCGCGCGATGCCCGTCCCGCCTTGCTGCGCAGCGGCATCCTGTGCCGCCTGCCGCCCACCTTGCCCGTTGCCGGAGAAAATCCATGATCCCCACCGCCGCACAACCCGTCACCCTGCACCGTCCCGTCCGGCCTGCGCCAGCCCCGGTCGAGCGCTGGTCCGTGGCCGATGTGCAGGCCCTGCTGGACCTGCCCCTGCCCGAGCTGATGCACCGCGCCCAGACCGTGCACCGCGAGCACCACGACCCGACCCACATGGAACTGGCCACGCTGCTGTCGATCAAGACCGGCGGCTGCCCGGAAGACTGCGGCTACTGCCCGCAGTCGGTGCACCACGAAACCGGTGTGGCGGCCGGCAAGATGATGACCGCCGAGGATGTGCGCGAAGCCGTGCTGGGCGCCAAGGCGGCCGGTGCCTCGCGCTTCTGCATGGGCGCGGCCTGGCGCGCGCCCAACGACCGCGATCTGGAGAAGGTCGAAGAACTGGTGCGCGTGGTCAAGGACGAAGGCCTGGAAGCCTGTTGCACCCTGGGCATGCTCACCGGCGACCAGGCGCAGCGCCTGAAGGACGCCGGGCTCGACTACTACAACCACAACCTCGACACCGCGCCCGAGCTGTACGGCGACATCATTTCCACGCGCGACTACCAGGACCGGCTGAACACCCTGGGCCACGTGCGCGAGGCGGGCATCCACGTCTGCAGCGGCGGCATCGTCGGCATGGGTGAATCGCGCGCCGGGCGCGCCGGCCTGATCGCGCAACTGGCCAACCTCGACCCGTACCCCGAATCGGTGCCGATCAACCACCTGGTCAAGGTGCCCGGCACGCCGCTGGCTGATCAGCCCGACCTCGACCCGCTGGAATTCGTGCGCACCGTCGCCGTGGCCCGCATCACCATGCCCCGTGCCAAGGTGCGCCTGTCGGCCGGGCGCCGGCAGATGGCCGAAGCCACCCAGGCCCTGTGCTTTCTGGCCGGGGCCAATTCCATCTTCTATGGCGACAAGCTGCTCGTCACCGGCAACGCCGACGTGGAGGCGGACCAGCACCTGCTGGCGCGCATGGGCATGCACACCACCCGCGCACATGCTTGAGATGCCCCCCTGCGCCGCTTCGGATCTTTCCCCCAGGGGGACCCCACCTGTGGCCCGGTGGAGCCGGCTCCACGGGGGGTGCTGGACGGCGCGTCTGCCCGCTGGGGAAGTTGCGTGATGCCGTTCATGGGCCTTTTCCCTGACGCTGCCGTGCTGGCCGGCGCGGTGCTGGTGGCGCTGGCGCTGGACGTGGTGTTCGGTGAACCGCCCGCGCGGCTGCACCCGGTGGTGGTCATGGGCCGCTATCTGGGGGCGGTCGGGCGGCGGATCTCGCGCGCGGCCGGCGCGGAGCCGCGCCCGGGGGCCGAATTCTGGGGCGGGACGCTGGGCTGGTGCCTGGGCGCCGCCCTGGTGGTGGCCGCG
>NZ_BSPB01000123.1:0-1716 GCF_030160815.1 Hydrogenophaga electricum
CGTCGGGCAGCAGGTTCACTTCGTCCACGTACAGCACACCGCCGTGCGCGCGGGCCAGCAGGCCGGGGGCCAGGCGCACCTGGCCGTCGCGCAGCGCGTCTTCGAGGCTGAGCGTGCCCACCACCTGCTCCACGCTGGCGGCCAGCGGCAGGCTCACGAAAGGCGCACCGGGCAGCAGCGCGGCCAGGGCACGGGCGGCGGTGGATTTGGCCGTGCCGCGCGGGCCGCTGATGAGCACGCCGCCGATGCCGGGGTCCACCGCGGCCAGCAGCAGCGCCTGCTGCAGCGCCCCCTGGCCGATGAGCGCGGCGAAGGGAAAGACCGTGTCGCTGGCGGGATGCAGTTCGGGAACGGGGGCGGAAACGGTGGCGGCAATGGGGGTCATGTCGAGGGTCCTTCGCCCGGGTTTTCCAGGCGGTGTTCCAGGGCCAGCAGGTGGTCTTCGATGCGTTCGCGGTGCTCGCCGGGCGCCTGCCACAGGCCGCGCTGCATGGCATCGAGCAGGCGCTCGCCGATGCGGCGCAGCGCCTGCGGGTTGTGCCGCTCCAGAAAGGCACGGTTGTCGGGGTCGTGCAGATAGGTGTCGGCCACCAGCGCGTACTGGTGGTCGCCGATGAGGCCGGTGGTGGCGTCGAAGGCGAACAGGTAGTCCACCGTGGCGGCCATCTCGAACGCGCCCTTGTAGCCGTGGCGCTGCACGCCTGCGATCCATTTGGGGTTGACCACGCGGGCGCGCACCACGCGCGCCAGTTCTTCACCCAGACTGCGGATGCGTGGCACGCCGGGCGTGCTGAAGTCACCGTGGTAGAGCGCGACCGGCGCGCCGCCCAGGTGTTCCACCGCCGCCGCCATGCCGCCCTGGAACTGGTAGTAGTCGTCGGAGTCGAGGATGTCGTGTTCGCGGTTGTCCTGGTTGTGCAGCACCGCGTCGAGCCCGGCCAGCCGGCGCTCGAAACTCTCGCGCGCGGCGGCGCCGTGCGCGCCCTGGCCGTAGGCAAAGGCGCCTGCCCGCAGGTAGGCCTGGGCGATGTCGTCGCCCCCCTGCCAGCGGCCGCTGTCGATCAGTTCCTGAAGGCCGGTGCCGTAACCGCCGGGGCGCGGGCCGAACACGCGCCAGGTGGCCTGGCGCCGGGCGGCGGCTTCGTCCAGGCCCCGCGCCCGCGCTTCGGCCGCTTCGCGCTGCACGCGCGCGCGCACCGGGTTCACGTCGTCGGGTTCGTCGTCGGCGCTGATCGCCGCCACCGCGCGCACCGCCGTGTCGAACAGATCGATGACGTTCGGGAAGGCATCGCGGAAAAAGCCCGAGATCCGCAGCGTCACGTCGACCCGCGGCCGGTTGGCGATGGCCATGGGCAGCACCTCGATGTCGACCACGCGGTGGCTGCCGGGCGCCCACCGGGGGCGCACACCGAGCAGGGCCAGCGCCTGGGCGATGTCTTCGCCGCCGCTGCGCATGGTGCTGGTGCCCCAGACCGACAGGCCGACCGACGCCGGAAAGGCGCCGTGGTCCTGCAGGTGGCGCTGAATCACCCGGTCGGCCGCCAGCGCGCCCATGGCGTAGGCGGTGGGCGTGGGCACGGCGCGGGTGTCGACGGCGTAGAAGTTGCGGCCCGTGGGCAGCACGTCGGGCCGGCCGCGCGAGGGCGCGCCGCTGGGGCCCGGTGGCACGAAGCGGCCTTGCAGGCCGCGCAGCAGTTGCGCCATTTCCTGCGGGCC
>NZ_BSPB01000124.1:0-1558 GCF_030160815.1 Hydrogenophaga electricum
GGGTGCGCAGCGCCTGCACGCGCGGGCGCCGGCGGGCGACATCGCGGCGCGGCACTGGTCGGGCGGCCCGGTGGATTGCCGAGCCTGCCCGTACCAGGCCCTGCGCCGCCTGCCCGGTGCCCAGGGCTGCGAACCCGGGCACGCCTGCATGCAGGACGCCTACGCGCGCCGCATCGATCGTTTCTTCCGCTGGCACCCCGAGCGCGCCGACGAACAGCTCGCGCACCCGTACTTCGAGGTGCGCGCCATCGCGGCGCGGCACGCCAGCGTGTTCCGCCTGCTGATGAACGACCCCGACGAGACCGTGCGCCTGCAGGTGGCCGCGCGCCTGTCGCCCGCGCAACTGGAACGCCTGATCCACGACCCGCACCGCGAAGTGCGCCTGCGCGTCGCGCAACGCATCGACCCGGCGCGGCTGGCGGCGCTGCGGCACGACCCGGACTACGGCGTGCGCGAACTGGTGGCGCGGCGCCTGCCACTGGCGCTGCTGCCCACGCTGGCCGGTGACCCCGAACGGCGCGTGCGCGAATGGGTGGCCGAGCGCCTGGAAATGCCCGCGCTGCTGGCCCTGCTGGCCGATCCCGAACCCGAGGTGCGCCGCGTGGTGGCGCGCCGCCTGCCCGAGCCGCTGCTGTACCGCCTGGCCGGCGATGCCGACTGGCGCGTGCGCTGGGAAGTGGCACAGCGCGCCGACGCCAGCGTGCTGGCTGCCCTGCGCGACGACCCCGATGCCGAGGTGGCGCGGGTCGCCACCGACCGCCTGGCGCGCCGCGCGCCGCTGCACCTGCAAGCCGTGGCCGCGCCGAGCGGCCATGCCCACCCGGGAGAACCGTCATGACCGACATCGTGCGCGACGACGACGTGATCGAGATCGCCTTCCCGCCGCGCTTCGCGTTCGGCGAACGGGTCGCCGCGCGCTCGGTGGTGCGCAACGACGGCACCTACACCGGCAAGGACATCGGCGACGTGCTGGTGCACAAGGGCGACGTGGGCTACGTGGTGAGCATCAACACCTTCCTGCAGCAGTACTACATCTACGCCGTCGACTTTGTGGAAACCGGGCACCGGGTGGGCATGCGCGCGCGCGAGCTGTGCACGCTCGACAACCTGCCCGACGACGTGCTGGCCCAACTGGGCGAACGCGCGGCCGCACTGGGCCGGCTGGGCCTGCCCCACCCCGAAGAAGAAGGAGCCCGACCATGAACGGCATCGAACCCCGCGCCGCCGCCTTCGCCTGGGGCCAGCGCGTGATCGCGCTGGACGACATCGTCAACGACGGCAGCCACCCCCAGCACCCGGCCGACGCGGTGCTGGCCGTTCGCGGCGCGCTGGGCGAGATCGTCAACGTGGGCCACGCCATGGAACTCAACGAGCCGGTCTACCTGGTGGAATTTGCGGACGGCGTGATCGGCTGCTTTGAAGACGAGCTGGCACCGGCCCCGCTGGGGCTGCTGCCCGAGACGGAGGCGCAGCCGTGAACACCGGCCGCCCGCTCCCGCCCACCCCGGCGTGCGCCCAGCCCGCCGCGTCGGCCGAGGCGGTGCGCGCCGTGGCGGCG
>NZ_BSPB01000125.1:0-1461 GCF_030160815.1 Hydrogenophaga electricum
AGATTATGAAGTGCATGTGCCATTAGTTTGGTTTAATTAAAAGAGAAGGGGAGAAGAACAATTCTACTTTTCCAATATTTTTAGAGGGCTTCTAGGGGTAACCATTTGGCATAACCTAGGGTCAAGGGGCTCTGATACCAACTTGTCACGACCGGAAATAACCCAACGGGCGTTCCTTACGTGCGTGCATTATTCCTTGTCCCAGGAGGCAAGGTACACCAAAAGTTGATACAATTCAGAGTTTAACAAGCGGAAGCGTAAATAGTTAATTTATTACATGGGCAGCGAAGGCCCAGCACACACAAAGACAAACGAGAAACAGCGGAAGACTAGGGCGACGACCACAGGCGCTTGACGGCAGGCACGAGCTAGACACCAAAGCCTTCATCTTCCAGGAACTCCTCTTCTGGGTTTGGGAAAAATTGAGCAAGACTGAGTACAACCACCGTACTCAACAAGACACACCCACAAGTGCAGAATAAATGCAAGGGAGTACAAGGGGGCTATAAATTAAGGGGTTAGGGTTTGCAGTAAACAGCATTAAAAGACACTTAGTTGCTCAAAGCTATTTTGTAAACACGATCCTAGAGCTATACAATATTATTAATCAAGGCCGTGAACCCACACGAACCTGCCTTAACCCAAGGCCTACGATGATTCAGACCGAACTGGCAACCCGACCCTGGGTCCCAGCTCGTCCCAAGCCAACCCAGGCCAACCATTCCACATTTTAGTTGTTAAGCAGGTTTTAAGAATTAAAACACTAACTTGGGTACATTGCTCGGCTTGCCCATAACCGAGGGCGCGGCTATTCGAATAGATTATACTCTGATCAGAGGTGTACATCTTTACCCACAAGACACATCTTCCTCACGTGTAACCACGTGCCACATACCACCACGGTATACGGACGGAAGACGTGACATAGTTCCCAACCCATCCTAGCCATAAACAAGAGTACCGACCCAACCCCACCTACGGCCGGAACCCCCGGGACAGGTAGGCAGGACTGAGCCCCTAGCAGCAGGACACCAGCCCTGTGCCATGACATCTCGACTACCGGGCCGCAGCTCGTGTAGCCTTCATTTGTCCTAGAGATGTCCATCGACCCCCGACTTCGTCCATCTCCATCCGTGTACTTTTGTTTATAACCAGACTGAGCCACAAACTAAGCCTTACCCACTAGACATGTGGAAGTACGGTAGTGCTTTGCAACAGAGGCCCGAAGACCGGTCCTTATATGGCCGAGGTGCTACTATCAAAACCATGCACCCCGAGCCCAGCCTAAAACCATTTTGGGGATTTTGAATAGAGGGGGAGGTGTGAATCCAATTCCACAATAATCCAACCATTCCATAGTGTCCAAGTGATATGAGGATTCCCAAAGTCTAAAGTTATAAAACCACCTAATGTTGCCTAATTAACCAGCGAAGCATCTATCTAAGTTCATACTAGTGGAAC
>NZ_BSPB01000126.1:0-1404 GCF_030160815.1 Hydrogenophaga electricum
GACGGGCACGCCGTGCCCGCGCACGCGCTGTGGGACCTGCTGGAGACGGTGGCGCAGCTGCGGCGCGACTGCGCCGCGTTCTTCGCCGAGACCGACCTCATCGCCATGCCCAGCGCGGCGGCGCTGCCCTGGCCCGCCGAGCAGGCCTTTCCGCCGGTCATCGACGGCCAGCCGGTGGGCCCGCGCGGGCACGCCGTGTTCACCGGCTGGGTCAACGCGGCCGGCCTGCCCGCCGTGTCGGTGCCCGTGGCGCCCTCGCCCACGGGCCTGCCCATCGGCTTGCAGCTCATCGGGGCCTACGGCGCCGACGACGGCGTGCTGGCCGTGGCCCAGGCGTTTGAAGACCGTTTCCCCTGGGCGCAGCGCCGCCCGCTGCAACCATGAATCCCACCCTTCCTGCCGCCGGGCCCCGGCGCCGTTTTCAACCCCGCCCGGCGCTGCCCGAGGGCTGGCGCTGGCCGCAGGGCCGGGGGCTGGCGCTGTCGTTCGTGCTCAACATCGAAGAGGGCGCCGAATTCGCCCTGGGCGCGGGGGACGAGCGCAACGAAGGCGTGCACGAGGTGGTCAACGAAATCCGCGGCGTGCGCGACCTGTGCATGGAGACGCACTTCGAATACGGCGCCCGCTGCGGCTACGACCGGGTGCTGCAGCGTTTTGCCGAGCGGCACTGGCCGCTGACGCTCAACGTCTGCGGGCGCGCGCTCGAACACACGCCCTGGGTCGCCGTCGATGCGCTCCGGCACGGTCACGAACTGTGCGGCCACGGCTGGCGCTGGGAATCACCGGCGCACATGGACGAACCCACCGAGCGCGAGCACCTGGCGCGCACGGTGGCCACGATCGAGCGTTTCTGGGGCCGGCGGCCCGCAGGCTGGCACTGCAAGTCCTCGCCCTCGGTGCGCACGCGGTCGCTGCTGCAGTCGATGGGATTTCTCTACGACAGCGACGACTACGGGGACGATCTGCCTTACCTGCTGCCGCGCGCGGACGGCACGCCGCACGTGGTGCTGCCCTACGCCTTCGACACCAACGACATGCGCTTCTTCGACCGCGCCAGCTTCGTGCACGGCCGCGATTTCGGCGACTACGTGATCGCCGCCATTGACACCCTGCTGGCCGAGAGCGCGCACGCGCCGCGCATGCTCACGGTGGGCCTGCACACGCGCATCATCGGCCGCCCGGCCCGCATCGGCGGGCTGGACATGGTGCTGGCCCACGTGGCCCGCCATGCCGACGACATCTGGGTGGCGCGGCGCGAAGACATCGCCCGCCACTGGCTGGCGCACGCGCCCACGCCCGCGTCCGGGGGCGCCTGACCATGCCGGCCGTTGCGCACAGTGCGCCCGTCGACGCCGACGACCGCGCCATCGCCGAAGCCCTGATCGCCGTGCGCCGGGGCGCGCC
>NZ_BSPB01000127.1:0-1327 GCF_030160815.1 Hydrogenophaga electricum
CCGGCGCTGCCGCTGGCACCCCTGCTCCTGACCCTGGGCCCGCTGGCACTGGCGGCCGGCGCGGCCTATGTGCTGGTGACCCGCCCGCCGGTGCTGCCGGTCGAGCCCGGGCACCGGGTGGTGCGCACCAGCCAGCTCAGCGGCGCCGTGACGGTCTGGCGCGAAGGGCCGGTGTGGGTGCTGCCCGGCGTCCACCAGGCGGTGAGCTGGTCGCTGCAGGACCGCACCTGGCAGGCCGCCACCATGGCCACGGCCGACGGCCCGGCGCCGGCGCAGACGGTCGAGGGTCTGTCCATCGGCCTGGACCTGCGCGTGCGCTACGCCATCGATCCGGCACGCCTGGCCGGTCCGCGGGCGGTGGCCTTCGTGCCCGACCTCGATGCCCGCGTCATCGAGCCGGCGGTGCAGGCCACGGTCTACAAGATCGTGGCGCGGCACACGGTGCGCGAGATCTTTTCGTCGCAGCGCGCGCAGATCGAACAGACCATCGAAGGCCAGTTGCGCGAGCGCCTGGCGGCCGACGGCCTGCTGCTGCGGTCGGTGACCATCGGCAAGATCGACCTGCCGGAGGACTACCGCCGTGGCATGGAAGGGCTGCTGACCGAAGGCCTGTCGGCCGAGAAGATGCGCTACACGCTGGAGCTGCGCGAGAAGCAGGTCAAGGAAAGCGAGCTGGCGGCGGCGGCCGACAAGGCGCGGCGCGAGGTGGCGGCCGAAGCCGCGGCGCGCGAGCAGGTGATCGCCGCCAAGGCGCAGGAAGAGGCCATGAAGCATGTGCTGCCGCTCAAGCAGCGCCAGGTGGAACAGCGCCAGCTCGAAGCCGAGGCGGCGCGCGTGGCGCGCGTCAAGCTGGCCGAGGGCGAAGCGCAGGCCCGCCGCATCGAGGCCACCGGCGAGGCCGAAGCCCGTCAGAAGCTGGCCGACGCCGAGGCCTACCGGCTCAAGAACATCGGCAAGGTCAACGCCGAGCAGATGGCGCTCGAAGGCGCGCTGATCACCAAGCACCCGCTGCTGATCCAGAAGACCATGGCCGACCGCCTGAGCGACAAGGTGCAGGTCATCATCGCGCCGCCCTCGCAGGACGGCTTCATCGGCAGCGGCCTGCTCGGGACCGTGGCCAGCGCCGGCCGGGGCCGGCAGGGCCTGGACGATGGGGAGGAATGACATGCACCGCTGGGTCAAATACCTCTGGGCGGCCTTGCTGGCCATGGCGCTGATGGGCGTGCTGCTGTCGGCCCGGGCGGCTGCGCCGGCCCCCGTGGCGGGCACCGCGGCGTCGGCTCCCACCGCCGGCCTGGTCACCCGCGACCGTGTGGCCCTGCGCGCC
>NZ_BSPB01000128.1:0-1302 GCF_030160815.1 Hydrogenophaga electricum
CACTACCTTCCGATCAGCGTCTGCGGCAGATGACTTGTTTGGTTGGCACTTGAAGCAGCCTTGCAGTGCGAGCAATCGCTCGCCAAGGCTGTCTGTTGCGCCTATCGGCTCGCCGCTGCCCCCATCGCACTGAATATCCGCGCCATCCGCACGATGTTGCTGGCCGTCATCGTCAGCTTGAAGTGCTGGTCTACCCGCTCAATGCCACGGTAAACCGTCTGGCGGATGCGCCCCACCGTTTTGCCCCAACCGAAGTGCTCCTCGATGCGCTTTCGAATGGTCTGGCTGATTGCATAGCCCGTATGGCGTGTCGTTCTGCCGTCGATGGCACTTCCACCCCAGCGGGTGCTGTGACTGGCTACATGGGGAGTAACGCACCGCTGGCGGCACGCCTGCACGAAGTCACGGGTGTCATAGGCCTTGTCTGCTGCAACCGTTCGCGGGTGCCTGCCTGGCAACGTATCGAGCATTGCCAGCGCGGCCGCGCGCTCGCCATAGCCATCAGCATGCGTGACCACGGCGCCGACCACCAATCCTGAACGGTGCTCCATCAGCACGTGACCCTGGTAGGCCAGGATGGCCGCTGAGTTCTGGCTCTTCCTGAACAGCCGGGAGTCGGGGTCAGTAGTGCTGGCATGGGTGGCGTTGCTGCGTGGCTTGCCGTGCCAGTTGGCCGGCGCATTGCGTCCGGGCCCTGCACCGGGATCGCCATCGTTGTCGCTGCAGTCCTTGGGAGTGAAACTCTTGTGGCTGGCCCAAGCCTGGATCAGGGTGCCATCCACCGAGAAGTGGTCTTTGCTGAGCAGCTTGCGTTTGTCTGCCAGAGTCATCACCTCGGTGAAGAAGTTCTCCACCACCCGGTGCTCCAACAGCCTGTCGCGGTTCTTGGAGAAACTGGAGTGATCCCACACCTCGTCGTCGATGGCCAGACCAATGAACCAGCGGTACAGCAGGTTGTAGCGGATCTGCTCGACCAACTGGCGCTCGCTGCGCACCGAGAAGAACACCTGGATGAGCATGGCGCGCAACAGCTTCTCGGGGGCGATGGAGGCGCGGCCCGTGTCCGCGTAGATGGTGTTGAACAGACCGTTCAGACGCACCAGCGCTTCGTTGATCAGGCTACGGATCGGTCGCAATGGGTGATCTGCTGGTACGAAGTCTTCCAGCTTGGCCACTGTGAACAATGACTCCTGCATCGCGTCTGAACCTCGCATCGTCTGGACTCCTTGTTGAGCGAGCAGTCAGTATCTACAACGATGCTCCTGAATGCCAGGTTTTATGGGAGCGAAATTCAACAGCCTG
>NZ_BSPB01000129.1:0-1224 GCF_030160815.1 Hydrogenophaga electricum
CATGGGGCTTTCTCACTGAGGGCCGATGACGGGAGCGGGCCCGATGGGAGCGAGCGCCGGAGGCTTGGCAAAGACCGCGTCGCGCAGCGCCAGCGTCAGGGTGGGGACATACGTGATCACGGCCAGACAGGCCATGATCACCAGCACAAAAGGCAGCAGGTGACGCACGATCTGGTCCAGCGAAATCTTGGCCACCGTGCAGGCCGCAAACAGGTTCACCCCGAACGGCGGCGTGATCATCCCCATGGCCAGATTGACCACCATGATGATCCCGAAGTGCACCGGATCGACCCCGAAGTGCACCGCCACCGGCACCAGGATCGGCGCCAGCACGATGATCGCCGCCGACGTCTCGATGAACATGCCGATCACGAACAGCGCCGCATTCACCCCCAGCAGGAACCAGCCGGGCGACTGCAGCACCTCCTTGAGCCACATCCCGATCGCATCCGGGATGCCCGCGCGCGTGATCAGAAACGCGAACAGCCCCGCGTTGGCGATGATGAACATGATCACCGCGCTGGAGATCACCGACTTGCGCAGCACCCGCATCAGATCGCCCAGCCGCAGCTCGCGGTGGATCACCAGCCCCACCAGCAGCGCGTAGAACACCGCCACCACCGACGCCTCGGTGGGCGTGAACACCCCACCGTAGATCCCGCCCAGGATGATCACCGGCATCAGCAGCGCCCAGGCCGCATCGCCGGCCGCACGCGCCAGCGGCAGGCGGCCCTCGCCATCGCGCTTGCCCCAGCCCTTGTAGCGGCAGTACAGGTGCACGAACAGCATCAGCGCGACGCCGATCAACAGCCCCGGCAGCACCCCGGCGATGAACAGCTCGCCGATCGAGACCTCGGCCGACACGCCGAACAGGATCATGGGGATGGAGGGCGGGATGATCACGCCCAGCTCGGCCGAGGTCGCCTGCAGCGAGGCCGCGTAGGAGCTGGGGTAGCCGTGCTTGACCAGCGCCGGGATCAGGATCGCGCCGATGGCGAAGGTGGTGGCCACCGAAGAGCCCGAGACGGCCGCGAAGATCATGCAGGTGAGCACGCAGGTCATGGGCAGGCCGCCCTGCACGCCGCCGACCAGGCTCTTGGCGAACTCGACCAGGCGGCGCGAGATGCCCCCGGTCTCCATGAGATTGCCCGCGAGGATGAAGAAAGGGATGGCCGCCAGCGGAAACTTGTCGATGGCGGTGAACATCTCCTTGGGCACGAGGAT
>NZ_BSPB01000130.1:0-1214 GCF_030160815.1 Hydrogenophaga electricum
CCAACAGTTCAAGTACAGTTGATATAGTTGAAGCACAGTCAAAATATGGTTTTTTTGGATGGAATCTTTGGCGTCAGCCTATAGGTTTTCTGGTTTTTCTAATTTCTTCTTTGGCGGAATGTGAAAGATTACCCTTTGATTTACCAGAAGCGGAGGAAGAATTAGTAGCAGGTTATCAAACCGAATATTCTGGTATCAAATATGGTTTATTTTATCTTGTTTCTTACCTAAATTTATTAGTTTCCTCTTTATTTGTAACAGTTCTCTACTTAGGCGGGTGGAATTTGTCTATTCCCTATATATCCTTTTTTGGATTTTTCCAAATGAATAAAATGGTTGGAATTTTAGAAATGACAATGAGTATCTTTATTACATTAACTAAAGCTTATTTATTTCTCTTCATTTCTATCACAATAAGATGGACTTTACCCAGGATGAGAATGGATCAGTTATTAAATCTTGGATGGAAATTTCTTTTACCTATTTCCCTGGGCAATCTCTTATTAACAACTTCTTCCCAACTTGTTTCACTATAAAATAAGATAATACAATAACAGTAAGAATATTTTCAACACAAAAGTCCTCTCAAACAAGAGAAAGAAACATACCTTTTTCATAGATATTTCGAATATGTTCCCTATGGTAACTGGGTTCATGAGTTATGGTCAACAAACAATACGCGCAGCAAGGTACATTGGTCAAAGTTTCATAATTACCTTATCCCACACAAATCGTTTACCTATAACGATTCACTACCCCTATGAAAAATCAATTACATCGGAGCGTTTCCGGGGGCGAATCCACTTTGAATTTGATAAATGTATTGCTTGTGAAGTATGTGTTCGCGTATGCCCTATAGATCTACCTCTTGTGGATTGGAGATTTGAAAAGGATATTAAAAGGAAACAATTGCTTAATTATAGTATTGATTTCGGAGTTTGTATATTTTGTGGTAATTGTGTTGAGTACTGTCCGACAAACTGTTTATCAATGACTGAAGAATATGAACTTTCTACTTATGATCGTCATGAATTGAATTACAATCAAATTGCTTTGAGTCGGTTACCAATCTCCATAATGGGAGATTACACAATTCAAACAATTAGGAATTCAACTCAAAGTAAAATAGACGAAGAAAAATCTTGGAATTCAAGAACGATTACTGATTACTAGAATTTTTTTGTTAGAATCCAAAAGTTCTTTACTAACTAGAA
>NZ_BSPB01000131.1:0-1203 GCF_030160815.1 Hydrogenophaga electricum
GGCTGCAGCGCGGGCGAGACGGCGGCGGTCGACAGCGCGTCCACCCCCACCACGCGCACCGCCTCGCGCCGGCCGTCGGGCAGGTGCAGGGCGGCGGTCTGCTCGATCACCGGGCTGGCCTGGGCGACGCCGGGGCGGGCGGCCATCCGCTCATGCAGTGCATCGTCCAGCCAGCCCTGGCGCGCGCGCAGGGTCAGGTCGGGCTGGCCGTTGACGGCGCTCACCGCGCCCGTGAACTCGGCCAGCGCCGATGCATTGATCAGGTGCACCGCCAGCGACAGCGCCACGCCCAGCGCGATGGCCGCCACCGCCACGCCCGTGCGCCAGGGGTGGTGGCGCCATTCGGGCAGGCAGAGGTGGCGGAGCAGGGCGGTCATGCCGGCAGCTTACGCGGTGTGGGCAAAGACCCTGCGGACAGCGGTACTATTTGCCCGGGCTTTAATTGCCTAGGCAGTAATTGCCTGTACATTTGCCGCCATGTCACCGTCAGACCCCGCTGCCCATCCCTCCTTGCCCCTTGATGGCGCCCCCCGCTTTTACGAAGCCGAGCGTTTTACCGCCGAAGAGAGCGTGGGCTTTCTCATGAAGCGCATCCTGCTGTCGATGGGCCAGCAGGCTGACCGGCGCTTGGCCTCGCACGACCTGACCACCGCGCAATGGGGCCCGCTGATGCGACTCAAGACCGCAGACAGCATGACGGTGGCCGAACTCGCACGCTGGCACAACACCGACGCGGGCGCCATGACGCGCCTGCTCGACCGCCTGGAGAAGAAGGGCCTGTGCCGCCGCGAGCGGTCGCTGCAGGATCGGCGCGTGGTGCACGTGCGGCTCACGCCCGAAGGCGAGGCGGCGCTCGAACACGTGCCGGCGGTGTTGTCCGACCTGCTCAACCAGCACCTGGCGGGCTTCTCGCACGAAGAGTGGCTGACGCTGCGCGACCTGCTGCAGCGCATGGCCAACAACGGCGACCGCCTGCGCAGCGACAACCCCTGATGCCCCTGGCCATTCCCCATCCGTTCCGTTGACGAGCCCACCCATGAAATCCCCCTTCCTGTCTTCCCGCACCGCGTTGCTGCTGACGCCCCTCGCGCTGGCGGCGCTGCTGGCCGGCTGTGCCAGCAGCGCGGGCATCGAACCCCAGGCCCAACGCCTGGACCCGGCGCGCCTGGGGCTGCCCACCGCCGCCGCCCCGACGGCGCCCGC
>NZ_BSPB01000132.1:0-1122 GCF_030160815.1 Hydrogenophaga electricum
GAAACGCGTGCCGCGCATGTTCTACGACTACGCCGACTCCGGCTCCTGGACCGAAAGCACCTACCGCGCCAACGAGAGCGACTTCCAGCAGATCAAGCTGCGCCAGCGCGTGGCCATCAACATGGAAAACCGCTCCACCGCCACCACCCTGGTCGGCCAGCCCTCAGCCATGCCCCTGGCCCTGGCCCCCACCGGCCTGACCGGCATGCAGCACCCCGACGGCGAGATCCTCGCCGCCCGCGCCGCTCGCCGCTTCGGCGTGCCTTTCACGCTCTCGACCATGAGCATCTGCTCCATCGAGGATGTCGCCCAGCACGCCGGCGAGGGCTTCTGGTTCCAGCTGTATGTCATGAAGGACCGCGCTTTCATCGAGCGCCTGATCGACCGCGCCAAGGCCGCCCGCTGCGGCGCGCTGGTGCTGACGCTGGATCTGCAGATCATCGGTCAGCGCCACAAGGATCTGAAAAATGGCCTGTCGGCCCCGCCCAGGCTGACGCTGCCCAATCTGATCAACATCGCCTCCAAGCCGCGCTGGGCGCTGGGCATGCTGGGCACGCCGCGGCGCAATTTCGGCAACATCTTCGGCCACGTCGAGGGGATCGAGAACATGGGTTCGCTCTCGGAGTGGACGGCCAAGCAGTTCGATCCGGCGCTCAACTGGGGCGATGTGGCGTGGATCAAGAAGCGCTGGGGTGGCAAGCTGATCCTCAAGGGCATTCAGGATGTGGAGGATGCGCGCCTGGCGGTGCAAAGCGGGGCCGATGCGCTGATCGTCTCCAACCACGGGGGGCGCCAGCTCGACGGGGCGCAAAGCAGCATCGCCACGCTGCCGGCGATCGTGCAGGCGGTGGGCAGCCAGATCGAGGTGCACATGGACGGGGGCGTGCGTTCGGGCCAGGATGTGCTCAAGGCGCGGGCGCTGGGCGCGCGTGGGGTCTACATCGGGCGCGCTTTTCTCTATGGCCTGGGCGCCATGGGCGAGGCCGGGGTCTCGCGCTGCCTGGAGATCATCCACAAGGAGCTGGACCTGACCATGGCGTTCTGCGGTCACACGCAGATCGACAACGTCGATGCCTCCGTGCTCCTCCCGGGCACTTTCCCTACCGCCTGAGGCCAGCGTTC
>NZ_BSPB01000133.1:0-1109 GCF_030160815.1 Hydrogenophaga electricum
GGTCACGTGGACCATGGCAAGACGACGCTGACGGCGGCGATCACCACGGTGCTGTCGCGCAAGTTCGGTGGTCAGGCCAAGGCCTATGACCAGATCGACGCGGCTCCGGAAGAAAAGGCCCGCGGCATCACCATCAACACCGCCCACGTGGAATACGAAACGGCCAACCGCCACTACGCCCACGTCGACTGCCCCGGCCACGCCGACTACGTCAAGAACATGATCACCGGTGCCGCCCAGATGGACGGCGCCATCCTGGTGTGCTCGGCCGCTGACGGCCCGATGCCCCAGACCCGCGAACACATCCTGCTGTCCCGCCAGGTGGGCGTGCCCTACATCATCGTCTTCCTGAACAAAGCCGACATGGTGGACGACGCCGAACTGCTGGAACTGGTCGAAATGGAAGTGCGCGAGCTGCTCTCCAAGTACGACTTCCCCGGCGACGACACCCCCATCATCAAGGGCTCGGCCAAGCTGGCCCTCGAAGGCGACACCGGCGAGCTGGGTGAGCAAGCCATCATGAAGCTGGCCGATGCGTTGGACACCTACATCCCCACGCCCGAGCGCGCTGTGGACGGCACCTTCCTGATGCCGGTGGAAGACGTGTTCTCCATCTCCGGCCGTGGCACCGTGGTGACCGGCCGTATCGAACGCGGCGTGATCAAGGTCGGCGAAGAAATCGAAATCGTCGGCATCAAGGACACCCAGAAGACCACCTGCACGGGCGTGGAAATGTTCCGCAAGCTGCTGGACCAAGGCCAGGCTGGCGACAACGTCGGTATCCTGCTGCGCGGCACCAAGCGTGAAGACGTCGAGCGCGGTCAGGTGCTGTGCAAGCCCGGCTCCATCAAGCCGCACACGCACTTCACCGGTGAGGTGTACGTGCTGTCCAAGGACGAAGGTGGCCGTCACACGCCGTTCTTCAACAACTACCGCCCGCAGTTCTACTTCCGTACCACCGACGTGACCGGCTCCATCGAGCTGCCCGAAGGCAAGGAAATGGTCATGCCTGGCGACAACGTGTCGATCACCGTCAAGCTGATCGCCCCCATCGCCATGGAAGAAGGTCTGCGCTTCGCCATCCGTGAAGGCGGCCGTACCGTCGGCGC
>NZ_BSPB01000134.1:0-1096 GCF_030160815.1 Hydrogenophaga electricum
GACTGAGTAACCGTCTTGGAAGTCAAGCGCTGTGAAGCGATTTGTCCCAAGGTTTGCCAGTTCGGACCATGGCATTGAGCGTGGTCAGCAGCTTGCGCATGCAAGCGACCAAGGCGACCTTGGGCAGCTTGCCCGCGGCCTTCAGTCGCTCGTAGAAGGCCTTGATGGCCGGGTTGTAACGCGCGGCCGTCAGCGTGGCCATGTACAGCACGCGCCGTATCTCGAAGCGCCCACCCTGCACACGGCGCCGGCCTTTGCTGTTACCCGAATCGTTGGCCATGGGCGCCACGCCCACCAGAGCGGCGATCTCGCGCCGGTTGAGCTTGCCCAGCTCGGGCAGCTCGGCGATCAGCGTTGCACTGGCCACCGGCCCGATCCCCGCAGTGGACTGCAGCAAGGCGTCCAGTTCCCCGAAGTGCTCACGCACGTGGGTGAGCATCTGAGCTTCGATCTCATCGAGCTGCGCCTTGATCGCCGCCACGATGGCCTCGATGCTGGCGTGCAGCTTCTTGGGCGTGATCTGCAGGCGCTGGCGCTCCGAATGCAGCATGGTCAGCAACTGACGCCTGCGCGTGACCAGGGCCGCCAGCCACTGCTGGCGTTCATCGGCCAGAGGGCGCAGGAAGCGGCTGAGGTCCTCGCGACGCAGCAGCACCGAGCCCAGCTCGGCCAGTATGCGCGCGTCCACCGCGTCGGTCTTGGCCAGCCGTCCCATGGACTTGGCAAAGTCGCGCGCCTGGCGCGGATTGACCACTGCCACGGGCAAGCCCGCCGCCTGCAACGCACAGGCCAGAGCGGCCTCGTAACCGCCAGTGGCCTCCATCACCACCAGGCCAACACCCAGGGGCTTAAGCACCGCAGCCAGCGCCGAATGGCCCTCGGCATCGTTGGTCAACCGCTGGACATCGCTCTTGGCACCCAACACAAAAACATCCACGTGCGCCTTGGCCACGTCGATGCCTACCGTCACTGACGAAACAGACATGATCTCCAGATCCCTTGCTTGTGCATGCGCACTCATCGAAGGCGCGCGTAACCGTTCGGGCTTCACGAAGACCAGCGCGGCGGCCGTGCGTTCTGTACTCAGTCACGGGCT
>NZ_BSPB01000135.1:0-1090 GCF_030160815.1 Hydrogenophaga electricum
CGCTGCCGTGCGCCCGGTCCACCGCAAACCCTAGCCGCTGACGCAATAAACCCTTTTTCCTTTTCAAAAATAATTCATTATTGCGTCATAATTCAATTAAAATCCATATAAGTGTTTTAATCCGATTTAATCTTTAAAAATTCATATCCAATTCATTGTAACTCAGTTTAATGTGGTTCAAGTTGCAAAAGTTGTGTAAAATAAAGATCTACATATTAAAATTGTCCATAAATTGAATTAAATTTATTTAATTCTTTTTAAATGGGCTTTAATTACATTTAATCTTGTAAAATTCATAATAAATTCATATGAAGTCAGAATGAGGCCGTTCAAGTCTCATAATTCATCTAAAATTATGATCTACATGTTTGTTTACTTTTTATGTATTGTTTATTTGGTTTTTATTAGTCTTTTTCCTCGTTTTGCGTGTTAGCTTGTCGTTTCCGTCGTTGCGAAGGTTCGCGAGTGCGTCGGAAGTGTTCAAGAAGATTAATTGAAGACCGATTATTGCAAGGCAAGTCACACAGATCCTAAACACAATCCTTTGAGCATGTTGATCCTATATTTAAATTCTCTATTTATTTCAACTGTGCATTTATTTTCGAATGTCACTGGGTGGTGTGAACCTATTCCTTTGTTATGGCCTGTTTGCATTGATTACTTTATTCCTTGATACCTTGGGTTATTATAACTTGACTAGTTGAGCTATATATATTGGTTCAGCTAGATATTAGATATAATTGCTTAGCCATGCTTAGAAACATTAGCACACTATTGGGATAACTTATGATTCACTATTATTTAATGATGGCTTAATGATAGTTCACGATGGTTAATCGTGATTGGTTAATTAATTACTTGCCAACTAAAACTTGATAATGGTGGGTTGTGAGCACATGGTTTTGATGGTCGTGCTCATGACAATTAAGGACCGGTTCACGAGCTACTGTTGTGAAACATTAACCGTGCCAACCACAAGCCAGCGTGGGCAACGGCTTTACCTTTTGTATAGCATGGTTCATTGCGGAGCACCAGACTGAGAAGTGGCGGAGATAAGCCCACGGGGGTCGCTGGGGAGTCCATGCCTTGT
>NZ_BSPB01000136.1:0-1088 GCF_030160815.1 Hydrogenophaga electricum
CCTGGCCGTGGCGCTCGGCGCCGGCCTGCTGCTGGCCGACGAGCCGACCGCGCACCTCGATCCGGAAACCCGTGCCCGGGTGATCGAGGCGCTGCGGCAGCTGGCCCGGGGCCGCACGCTGATCGTCGCCACCCACGACGCCGCGCTGGCCGCGGGCATGGACCGCACCGTGCGGCTGGAAGATCTGGTGGCCGGCGCCGAAGCCCCCGGCGCGGCGGTTCCCGAACGGAGGGTGGCATGAAGGCCTGGAAGGATCTGCAGCCGGTGGCTCGCCTGTTCGGGCAGGCGGCACGGGGCCGTCTGTGGCTCGGGGCCGGGCTGGCCACGCTGACGGTGCTGGCCGGCATCGCCTTGCTGGGGCTCTCGGGCTGGTTCATCACCGCCACCGCGCTGGCCGGCCTGGCCACGGCCAGTGCGCTGGCTTTCAATGTGTTCGTGCCCAGTGCGGCCATCCGGCTGCTGGCCCTGGGGCGCACGGCCGGGCGGTATGCCGAGCGCCTGGTCACCCACGACGCCACGCTGGCCGTGCTGGCCGCGCTGCGCGAACAACTGTTCCGGGGCTGGGCGCAGCCCGAAGCCGCGCGGGCGCTGCTGCGGCAGCCGGCACGGCTGCTGTTCCGCCTGACGGGCGATGTCGATGCGCTCGAAGTTTTCTACCTGCGGTTGCTGGTGCCGGCGCTGGCCGCGTTCGGCGCGGCCCTGCTGGCGGGTGGGGTGCTGGGCAGTCTGGACCTGTGGCTGGGCCTGGCCCTGGCGCTGTGGCTGCTGCTGGCGGGCTGGGGCATCGCTGCGCTGGTGGTGCGCCGGGCGCGGTCTGCAGCCTGGCGCCGCGCGGTGGCCCTGGAGCGGTTGCGCTCGCGCGCCATCGATCTGGTGTCTGGCCAGACCGATCTGGCCATGGCCGGTCGCCTCGCGGCGCAATGCACGGTACTGGACGCGACCGATGCCCGGCTGGCCCGCGCCGACCGCGCGCTGCAGCGGCTTGAAACCCGGGCCGGCTGGGCCTATTCGGTGGCGGGCACCCTGGCTCTGGCGGGGGTGCTGCTGGCGGCCGGTGTGCTGGCCGGGCGTGGCACCCTGAACGCCCC
>NZ_BSPB01000137.1:0-1063 GCF_030160815.1 Hydrogenophaga electricum
CCGCGCCAGTTCCTGCAGCTCGGCCAGGCTGTGGCGGCGCAGCAGCGCCTTCACGGCGGCGATGTCGACAACGCTCATGCTCAGCTCCTGCACGCCCAGGCCGGCCAGCAGCGCGGCGCCCAGCGGTTCGCCCGCCAGGCCACCACACACGCCGACCCAGCGGCCGTGGCGGCGCGCGCCGGCCACCGTCTGCGCGACCAGGCGCAGCACGGCCGGGTGCAAGCTGTCGGCCATGCCAGCCAGTTGCGGGTGCTGGCGGTCCACCGCCAGGGTGTACTGCGTGAGGTCGTTGGTGCCGATGGAGAAAAAGTCCACGTGCGGCGCCAGGCGGTCGGCCATCAGCGCGGCCGAGGGCACCTCGATCATGATGCCGACCGGAATCGGGCGTCCGCCCTGTTCGGGCGCCAGGCCCAGCGACTGCTGCACCTCGGTCAGGCGCTCGCGCAGGCGGCGCACCTCGTCCACCGTGCTGATCATGGGGAACATCAGCGACAGCGGCCCTTCCTGCGCCGCCCGCACCAGGGCGCGCAGTTGCGGCCGCATCAGGTCGTCGCGCTCCAGGCACAGGCGGGCGCCGCGCAGGCCGAGGAAGGGGTTGTCTTCCACCGGCAGGTTCAGGTGCGGCACCTGCTTGTCGCCGCCGATGTCGAGCGTGCGCACGATCAGCGGCCGCCCGTCCAGCGCCCGCACCATCTCGCGGTAGACGGCGTACTGCTCGTCCTCGTCGGGCACGTGCTCGCGCTCCAGGAACAGGAATTCGGTGCGCATCAGGCCCACGCTTTCGGCGCCCTGGTCGAGCGCGCGCGCCACCTGGTCGGGGCGGTTGATGTTGGCCGCGATCTCCAGCCCGTGGCCGTCCAGCGTAGCGGCCGGCTGCAGGCGGTTGCGCGCCTCTTCGGCCTGGCGCCGCGCCAGCCGCGCGATCATGGCTTCGGCCTCGGCCAGCGCCGCGTCGGTGGGGCCGATGAACAACTGGCCGCGGAAACCATCAAGGATGGCGCGTTCGCCCGCCGGCGCGGCCAGCACGCCCGGCCCGGCGGCCACCACGGCGGGCAGCCCCAGC
>NZ_BSPB01000139.1:0-983 GCF_030160815.1 Hydrogenophaga electricum
TGTTGAGTTGCAATAGGTTGTTCCCGGAGAGCCGGGATGCTGGAGGCTTGTAGCCCAGTGCCGAGTGAGGCCTGCGGGCGTTGTAGTAGGCCAGGAAGGATGGCAGCCAAGCGGTGCGTTCGGCGCTGTTGTTCCAGATGCGGCCATAGGCCCATTCGCGCAGGCAGGTCTGGATGAATCGCTCGGCCTTGCCGTTGGTCTGCGGCCGGTAGGGCCTGGTGAAGGTGTGCTTGATGCCCAAGGCCTGGCAGGTTTTGGCAAACAGCCTGGAGCGGTAGGCGCTGCCGTTGTCGGTCAGCAGTCGCTTGACCGTGACACCCAGGGCACGGTAGTGCGCCACCGCAGCCTTGAGCGCTTGCACGGCCGATTCTTTGCGCTCGTCGTTGTGCATCTGCACGAAGCCGCAGCGCGAGTGATCGTCAATGGCCACATGGGCGAACTCCCAGCCGGCGCCACGCGAGGCGTCGCGCCGATCGCCTGTGACGCGGTGACTCGGGTGCTCGATACGGCCCAGCTTCTTGGTGTCCATGTGCAGCAGCTCGCCAGGGGCGTCGCGTTCATAGCGAACAGCGGGCACCTGTGGTTCCAGCGCCCTCAGGCTGGACAGGCCCATGCCCGCCAGCACGCGGCTGATGGTGGCCACGCTGCGGCCCTCCACGGCGGCGATGCGTCGCATGGGCATGCGCGCGCGGCGGAGCTGCTCGATGCGCGCAGCCAACTCGGCATCAACGGTACTGCGGGTCTTCAAGGGTCGCGAGCTGCGGTCCGGCAAACCCGCCAGGCCCTCTTGCTCGAAGCGAGCACGCCACTTGCGCGCCGTGCGCACGCTGATGCCGGCGGCCTCGGCCGCCGGCATCAGCCCCATCACAGCAATGCGCTCGATCAGCAACTTGCGTCCTTCGAAGGTGGTTCTGGCATTCTTGTGGCTGTTCATCCGGGGGGATTCCTCTGAGAGTTCTGAAGCGTCGTAACTCCAGTCTCCC
>NZ_BSPB01000140.1:0-949 GCF_030160815.1 Hydrogenophaga electricum
ATACTCTGTTTACATAGAAATCCCCACGTCCTTACATTCTATTTAGGATTAGGAATAGGTGTAATCAGACCTGCTTTTGACATATCTATCCTATCCTTATTTGGGTACCATATGCACCTCTTTGGGCTTCTATTGAATCGAGAAATTGGATTGTACATCTTTTTGATTTTGATACATATAAGGTGTCCTACGGATAATGCAAATCGAAGCTATTTGATGTCTGACTCAGGCCTATATGACCGATCGATCGAAATACTCCAAGACTCCACCTTTGTCATATATTCCATATATCACATTAGATAGATATCATATTCATGGAATACGATTCACTTTCAAGATATCACATTAGATAGATATCATATTCATGGAATATGATTCACTTTCAAGATGCCTTGATGGTGAAATGGTAGACACGCGAGACTCAAAATCTCGTGCTAAAGAGCGTGGAGGTTCGAGTCCTCTTCAAGGCATAATACGGAGAATGCGCATTCAATGAGCATTCCCCGTAGAAGTATTCCGGAAATCTGCGCCTGGCGCTCTCCTCTATCTTCTGAGGTCCTTAACCACTTCCCTGAGAAAAGGAGACAGTAAAAGCCAAAATAGACTAAATATAGCCTGAACGATCCTAAAAATCCCTCGAAGGAGATAATATAATAAAGAACCCAAAGCAGACGGTATCCTACTGCAAGGGTGGTCTTAAGAATCCAAAAGAGGTTGCTCAGAAGAGATAGATGTATCCCAACCTCTATTGCTCTCGCGTAAAGCCTTTTTTTTACGCGACAGGAAAAAGTGACTACGAATTCCCCTTTTTGTTTGCGAATCCCTGTTTGTATCCTTTGAGCGCACGCCCATAAGTAGCGATCAAGGAAATCGATCAAACGATCCCAATACCGTGAAAGAGAAACTTCCCAGATCCAGGGAAGCTTATCATAAAGGGCTTCGACAAGGG
>NZ_BSPB01000141.1:0-941 GCF_030160815.1 Hydrogenophaga electricum
CCACCCGCTGGGCCTCGGCACAACCGGCCAACCGCAGCCGCCCCGATCCCCGCGCACCCGCCCCGCGCCGCATCGGCCTGGCGCTCGGTGGTGGCTCGGCGCGCGGCTTCGCGCACATCGGCGTGCTGCAGGCGCTGGACGAGGCCAAGGTGCCCGTCGACGTGGTGGCCGGCACCAGCGCCGGCGCCCTGGTGGGCGCGTTCTACGCGGCCGGCGTCTCGCCCTGGAAGATGCAGGAGATCGCGCTCAAGGTGCGCGACATCGACGTCGCCGACTTCGCCTCGGGCAACAAGCGCGGCATGCTCGGTGGCATGGCGCTGCGCCGCCTGGTCAACAGCCTGCTTGGCGACGTGCCGATCGAAAAAATGCCGCGCCGCTTCGCCGCCGTGGCCACCGACCTGGCCTCCGGCGACAAGGTGGCGCTGCAGCGCGGCGACACGGGTGCCGCCGTGGCGGCCTCGTGCGCGATCCCCGGGGTGTTCATCCCGGCCCAGCTCAACGGCCGCGAACTGGTGGACGGTGGTCTGACCAGCCCGGTGCCCGTGGGCGTGGCGCGCCAGCTCGGGGCCGAGGCCGTGATCGCGGTGGACGTGGGCGGCAAGCCCAGCGCCAAACCGCGCAGCGGGCTCTATGAAATCATCCTGCAGTCGTTCGAGATCATGGGCCGTTCGCTGGCCGAGATGGAAGGCCAGACCGCGAACGTGCTCATCCGCCCGCGCACCGACGCCTTCGACAGCTCGGACTTCAACGCCCGCAAGGAAATGATCGAAGCCGGCTACCTGGCCGGCCAGTCGGCCCTGCCCGAGCTGCGCCGCCAGCTTGGCCTGGGCTGAACCCCCGGACGGCCCAACGGCTTGTATCTTCATATCTGACTGGCGCGGTAGAGTGTGGCCGCCGTTGAGGCGGCCAGACCGGCCCGTGCAGTTTGGTAGCGGCTGGGG
>NZ_BSPB01000142.1:0-940 GCF_030160815.1 Hydrogenophaga electricum
TGGGTGCGGTATCCAGCTGCTGCTCGGGCGACTGGGCCAGGCGCTGCAGGGATTGCGCCACCGGCGTGTTCGCGGCCACACGCGCGTCGGCCTGCGTTTCTTTGAGGGTCAGGCCGTCGTATTCGGCCATGCGGATATGGCCATCGCCGGCATGCAGATGGGTTACCCGGGAGAGCCCCGCGTCCTGCGCCCGGCTGGCCAGCGCGAACACGGTGTTCTCCAGCCCCTGGTCCCAGGGCAGACCATGCTGTTGCGCCAGGCGCTGCACCTGCATCCGGGTGTCGCCCACCAGGCGTTGGGTCGGCTCGGGCAAGGGCGCGGGTATGTGCGCGGGCGTGGAAGTCGTCGGCTCCAGCGCCGCCTGCGGGCGCTCCTGCTGCGCGGGGGCACCGGGCGGCAGCGGGCCACGGATGGTGTCGATCGCATCGCGGACGTTGCCGTCCAGCCCGCGCGAGACGGCGGTCAGCACGCCGCGCATGCGCCGCACGTCCTGGCGGTATTCGCCGATCTGCACCGCTTGCTGCTGCGCCAGCGTCTGGGCTTGCGCATCGCCCAGCACCGAGCGGTCGGGCCGTCCCTGGGCGTCCAGGTCGGTGAAGTGGTGCATGCTGTGGCTGCCGCCCAGGGCGATGGCTGCGCCGATCGTGCGGGGCGGCGTGGTGCCGGTGACGATGTTGAGCGGGGTGTAGCCCCGCAGCGGATCGCTCCAGTGTGTGCGGTTGTCGTAGCCGTTGCGGCCCAGGGTTTCGACCTCCTGGGGCCGCGCATGGACGCGCACCTGGCCGAAGTGGGGGCTGGCGGCGCTGACGACATCACCGGCCATGACGTGGTTGACCACCGAGTCACCGCCTTCGGGAATGCGGCGGTTGAGGCTGGCCGCGCCGTAGGCGTTGAAGGTTTCGCCGTGGAGGCCGAAGTGGTGCGCACTGACCTGGGCCAG
>NZ_BSPB01000143.1:0-587 GCF_030160815.1 Hydrogenophaga electricum
GGTGTGGAAGTGGAAGCCAACGAGGTGGTGCTGCTGGGCCACAGCCCGGCCTGGCGCGGCCCGCTGCGCATGGCCTGCGAACCCATGGCCGATGCCATGGACCTGCCCGCCGTCACGCGCGCCCTGGCCCAGTTGGGCCTGCACGCCCGGCCGCAACTGGCCGACGAAGACCGTGCCCGTGTGGCCGCCGCCCTGGTCAAGTGCGAGCCCGACCGCCGCGGCCAGGTGCGCGGCGCGCGCCACACCATGCTGGACGACACCGACATCAACGCCCAGCGCCATGTGCGCGGCGCCGTGGGCGGCCTGGTGGGCGACGGGCGCATCTTCGTCTCGGGCGGTGCCGAACACCAGGGCCCCGATGGCGGCGGCCTGATCGCCGTGATCGCGGAGGTGGCATGAGCACACCCTGGTGGCAGCTCGACGCCAGCGCGCTGGGCCAGGCCTACCGCGACGGCGCGGTCACGCCGGTGCAGGCGCTGGCCTTGCACCTGGACCGGCTGGCCCAGGTGCAGCCGGTCATCAACGCCATGGCCTGGGTCGACGCCGAAGGTGCCGGCGAGGCGGCCGCGGCCAGCGCCGCCCGCTGG
>NZ_BSPB01000143.1:650-928 GCF_030160815.1 Hydrogenophaga electricum
GGACAACATTCCCGTGGCCGGCCTGCCCTGCCGCTGGGGCAGCCGCCTCTACCAGGACCACGTGCCCGAGCGCGACGAAACGCCCGTGGCCCGGCTGCGCGCGGCCGGCGCCGTCATCCTCGGCAAGACCGCGGTGCCCGAATTCACCCTGCAGGGCTACACGCACAGCCCCGTCACCGGCACCACCGGCAACCCCTGGGACCCGGCGCTCACGCCCGGCGGTTCCAGCGGCGGTGCGGTGGCCAGCCTCGCGGCCGGCGTGGGCGCGCTGGCCATCG
>NZ_BSPB01000144.1:0-927 GCF_030160815.1 Hydrogenophaga electricum
CCCTCGGCGTCCACCGACAGCCGCACGTTCTCCGGCTTGTCCAGCAGCTTCTGGTTGCTCGCGCGCGGCAGGTCGATGTTGACCGCGTGTTTGATCACCGGCACGGTGATGATGAAGATGATCAGCAGCACCAGCATCACGTCGATGAACGGGATCATGTTGATCTCGCTGAGCATCTGGTCGCTGTCTTCCTGGGTGGCCATGGCCATGGGTGTTCTCCTTGAACGCTCGGGCGGTGTGGCCTCAGGCCTTCTTCATGGGCAGGACCTTGCCCGGGCTGCCGGCGCTGCCCACGCGCGCGCCGGTGACGAAGTAGGCGTGCAGGTCGTGCGCAAAGCGGTTGAGCTGGTGCGTGATGGCCTTGTTGGCGCGCACCAGGGCGTTGTAGCCCAGCACCGCGGGGATGGCCACAAGCAGGCCCAGGGCCGTCATGATCAGGGCCTCGCCGATGGGGCCGGCGACCTGGTCGATGCTGACCTGGCCGGCCGCACCGATGCCCAGCAGCGCGTGGTAGATGCCCCAGACGGTGCCGAACAGGCCCACGAAGGGGGCGGTGGAGGCGATGGAGGCGAGCACCGTGAGGCCGCCCTGGGCGCGCGCCAGGTGGTCGTCCAGGCTGCGGCGCAGGCCGCGCTCGATCCAGTCGCTGACGTCCAGGCTGTCGTGCAGCTGGGGCGCGCTGCCTTCCTTGTGCACGATGTGGCGTGCGGCTTCGCGGCCTTCGAGGGCGAGGTTGCGGAAGGGGTTGCCCGGCTCCGAGCCGAGCTTGTCCATGCCTTCGGCGAAGTCGGCGCTGTGCCAGAAGCTCTCGCAGGCGCGGGCCTGGCGGCGCTGGGCACGCTGGTCCAGCACCTTGAGCAGGATGATGACCCAGGTGGTCAGCGACATGATCAGCAGCACGGCGGCCACGCAGCGCGTGACGGCATC
>NZ_BSPB01000145.1:0-917 GCF_030160815.1 Hydrogenophaga electricum
CCCCCCGAAAGTCAAACACCGATCCAGCCGTGATGCATCGCCAAGCGATGGATCACGGAATGTGTTCTGACAGTGTTCGATTTCCAACTTCAGCGCCCAGCCCTGGTTGCTCGTCAAGCAAGGGATGCGGACAGCGAAACTACAAACGGTCATCGATGCTGCTTGGATGGCAACGGACCCTGATGAAAGACGCGCGCGGGGGACCCATTCGTTAGCCGAGGATGGTCAGCGTTGCCGCCGGCCCTGGACTCCTTGAGTTCAACGGTCACGCCCCGCGCAGGTCCAACCCTGACTCATCAACGCTGGCTGCACGCGGTGGTGGAAATCAAACCTTTTGATGTTGCCTCTTTTGCGATGTGGTGATGTTCAGGCCGGCAGCCTGAAGTCCTCGCCTTTGCTGAGCACCGCCCAGCACATTCGGGCGTTCTTGGCGGCGATGGCGACCACGGCCTTCCAGTAGCCGCGCCGCTGCGCCAGCGCGGTGGCCCAGCGGCTGATCGGGTCGCTCTTGTTCTTGGCCGCAGCCAGCACCGCCCGCGCGCCCAGCACCAGCAAGCTGCGCAGGTACGGGTCCCCGGCCTTGGTGATGCGCCCCAGGCGCTGCTTGCCGCCCGAGCTGTACTGCCCGGGCACCAGGCCCAGCCAGGCACACAGCTGGCGACCACATTTGAAGTCGCGTCCGTTGCCGATCGTGCTCAAGAGCGCGGTGGCGGTGGTCTCGCCCACGCCTGGCAGCTGCATCAGGCGCTGCGCCTCGGTGCTCTGGCGTGCCATGGTCTTGATGTGCTGGTCGTATTGAGTGATGCGCTCATCGAGCCGGCTGACTTCACTGAGCAGATCGCCGATGACAGTGTTGGCCCAGCCGGGCAGATCCTCCAGGCGTGCCAAGGCCTCGCGGCGCACGACGGCCGCCTTCA
>NZ_BSPB01000146.1:0-907 GCF_030160815.1 Hydrogenophaga electricum
AGATCGTTGCCATCAACGACCTGCTCGAGCCCGACTACCTGGCCTACATGCTGCAGTACGACAGCGTGCACGGCCGCTTCAAGGGCAGCGTCAGTGTGGAAGGCAACACCCTGGTGGTCAACGGCAAGAAGATCCGCCTGACCGCTGAGAAAGACCCGTCCGCCCTCAAGTGGAACGAAGTCGGCGCCGACGTGGTCATCGAATCCACCGGCATCTTCCTGGACAAGGCCGGTGGCGAAAAGCACCTGGCTGCGGGCGCCAAGAAAGTCATCTTCTCCGCCCCCTCCAAGGACGACACCCCCATGTTCGTCTTCGGCGTCAACGACAAGACCTACGCTGGCCAGGCCATCATCTCCAACGCCAGCTGCACCACCAACTGCCTGGCCCCCGTGGCCAAGGTGCTCAACGACAAGTGGGGCATCAAGCGCGGCCTGATGACCACCGTGCACGCTGCCACCGCCACACAAAAGACCGTGGACGGCCCCAGCAACAAAGACTGGCGCGGTGGCCGCGGCATCCTGGAAAACATCATCCCGTCCTCCACCGGTGCCGCCAAGGCCGTGGGCGTGGTGATCCCCGAGCTGAACAAGAAGCTCACCGGCATGAGCTTCCGCGTGCCGACCTCCGACGTGTCGGTGGTCGACCTGACGGTGGAACTCAACAGCGAAGCCAGCTACGAAGAGATCAAGGCCGAGATGAAGGCGCAAAGCGAAGGCGCGCTCAAGGGCGTGCTGGGCTACACGGAAGACAAGGTGGTGGCCACCGACTTCCGCGGTGAGACCTGCACCAGCGTGTTCGACGCCGACGCCGGCATCGCACTGGACAAGACCTTCGTGAAGGTCGTGAGCTGGTACGACAACGAGTGGGGTTACTCGAACAAGTGCCTGGAGATGGTGCGGGTCGTCGC
>NZ_BSPB01000148.1:0-861 GCF_030160815.1 Hydrogenophaga electricum
CAACCCACGATGCGCCGGGCGAACACGTCGACCACGAAGGCCACGTACAGCCAGCCCTGCCAGGTCGAGACGTACGTGAAGTCCGAGACCCACAGTTGATTGGGCCGCTGCGCGTGGAACTGCCGGTTGACCCGGTCCAGCGGGCACGGCGCTTTGGCATCGCTGACCGTGGTGCGCACGACCTTGCCGCGCACCACGCCGCGCAGGCCCAACCGGCGCATCAGCCGCTCCACGGTGCAGCGCGCCACCGCGACGCCCTCGCGCTGCAGCTGGCGCCAGACCTTGTCGGCACCGTAGACCTGCAGGTTGGACTGCCAGATGCGTTCGATGTGCGGTATCAGCGTCGCGTCGCGCTGCGCCCGGGCACTCCGCAGTTCCGGGTGGCGCTGGTGGGCCGCATGGCGCCGATAGGCCGACGGGGCAACCTGCAGTGCCCTGCAAATCGGCTCGACCCCAAGAGTGGCGCGGTGCTGGTCGATGAAGGCCTTCACGACTTCAGGCGGCGGTCGAGCTCCGCCTGGGCGAAAAACGCGCTGGCCAGCTTCAAGATCTCGTTGGCCTTGCGCAGTTCGCGCACCTCGCGTTCCAGTTCCTTGACGCGTTGTGCCTCGGCTGTGCTGGGGCCTTCGCGCAGGCCTGTGTCGCGTTCATGCTGACGTACCCAGTTCAACAGCGTCTGCGGCGTGCTGCCGATCTTGCCGGCGATTGACACCACCGCCGCCCACTGCGATTCGTACTCGCCTCGATGCTCGAACACCATGCGCACCGCGCGCTCGCGCACCTCGGGCGAAAACTTCACTGACTTCCTCATGGCTCCATCCTCTCAAAGATTGGAGCCTCCTCAAAATCCGGGGCGGTTCA
>NZ_BSPB01000149.1:0-819 GCF_030160815.1 Hydrogenophaga electricum
GCAATTTCTGTTTTTCTTGAAGACGAATACGATATTGTTCTTTTTTCCCAGAATGGAATTTCTTTTTCAGATTACTTCCGGATTTAGGTGTTTTTCTAGTGAGTCCTGGTAAAGCTCCCAGACGGCGTATTTTTTTAAAACGAGGTCCTCGATAACGGGACATGAAGACTCCTTTTTTTATTGAAATTTCATTTTACACAATTAATTTCATTGTATTTACATTACAGAATACATCGAAATTAAAACTGAATTAAAGTAAAGGATAAACAGAGTAAAATCTACTAAAAGTACCACAAAAAATTTGTATATATATTATTTATTTTATTGTTTTGTATCTAGCAAAATTGTAGGGTAGAACGACATAATAGATCCTGGCTTCTCCATTTAATTCGGAGAAAAAGAGGTATTTTTGTTCATGGAACATTGATAGAGAAAAAAGCCGACTATCGGATTTGAACCGATGACCCTCGCATTACAAATGCGATGCTCTAACCTCTGAGCTAAGTGGGCTTACATAACAGAAATAGTGTAACAAATAGAAATATGTATAGTATAGGAAATCCGTAAAATGTCAGATCTTAATTATTAATCTTAGCTATTAACTAGTTCGAAATTGGAAGTTCTACTTAGAAAAAAATACTAGAACTTCATAAAATAAAGTTAGATAGATTTTTTTGAACTTTCTTTTTTCTCTAATTCGCAAATCTATTTTTCTAATAGAATCTATTCCAATTTCTATATTGAATTTGATTTTAGATATTTTTAATTTGATATGGCTCGGACGAATAATCTAATACATGGAAAAGAATAAATAATATA
>NZ_BSPB01000150.1:0-799 GCF_030160815.1 Hydrogenophaga electricum
CCGACGACCTCGGCGCCATCCCGCTCAAAGCCCTCATGGCCCGCAACCCCGGCGTGGACTGGGCCGCCCTGAGCGACGTCATCTACGGCTGTGCCAACCAGGCCGGCGAAGACAATCGCAACGTCGCGCGCATGAGCGCGCTGCTCGCCGGCCTGCCGCTGCAGGTGCCCGGTGCCACCGTCAACCGCCTGTGCGGCTCCGGCCTGGATGCCGTGGGCACCGCCGCGCGCGCCATCAAGGCCGGTGAAGCC
This sequence comes from Hydrogenophaga electricum, assembly GCF_030160815.1. Lineage (NCBI taxonomy): Bacteria > Pseudomonadati > Pseudomonadota > Betaproteobacteria > Burkholderiales > Comamonadaceae > Hydrogenophaga > Hydrogenophaga electricum. Next base: position 252 of record NZ_BSPB01000150.1, read on the forward strand.
GGCCTCATGATCGCCGGCGGTGTCGAAAGCATGAGCCGCGCCCCCTTCGTCATGCCCAAGGCCGAAACCGCCTTCAGCCGCGCCAACGCGGTCTACGACACCACCATCGGCTGGCGCTTCGTCAACAAGCTGATGAAAGCCCAGTACGGCGTCGATTCGATGCCCGAGACGGCCGAGAACGTGGCCACCGACCACCGGATCGAGCGCGAAGCCCAGGACCGCATGGCCCTGGCCAGCCAGCTCAAAGCCGTGGCCGCCCAGAAGGCCGGCCACCTGGCGCGCGAGATCACGCCCGTCACCATCCCCCAGAAAAAGGGCGAGGCCCTCGTGGTGGACACCGACGAACACCCGCGCGAGACCAGCCTGGACAAGCTGGCAGCGCTCAAAGGCGTGGTCCGCCCCGACGGCACGGTGACCGCGGGCAACGCCAGCGGCGTCAACGACGGCGCCTGCGCGCTGCTGCTGGCCGATGAAGCCACGGCCGCCCGCTACGGCCTGACGCCCAGGGCCCGGGTCGTGGGCATGGCCACGGCCGGGGTGGCCCCGCG
>NZ_BSPB01000152.1:0-794 GCF_030160815.1 Hydrogenophaga electricum
CGGCCGTGGCGTCGGCGCGCGCGGCCCGGGCGCCGGGCGCCGCGCCCGATCTGGCGGCCGAACTGCAGCGCCAGCGCAGCACGCTGAGTGCTTCGCTGAGCGCGAACGAGGAGCCACCCGAGCCGGAGTTCGCGCTGCACCACCAGCGCTACCTGATGGGGCAGCGCCGCATGGAGATGGCCATCGACGCGCTGCGCGAACACGTGCGCCAGACCCTCGCCCGCACCTCGCCCCGGCTGGCGCAACTGGCCGCGCTCGACGCTGTGCTCGACCAGATGCTCGGCGGGCGCGAACAGCACCTGCTGGCCAGCGTGCCCGCCTTCCTCAAACAACGCTTCGAGCAGCGGCGCCGCGAACAGGTAGCCGACGCGCCCGACGTCCCGGCCGACGCCTGGCTCCAGGCCTTCGCGCAGGACTGCCGGGCCGCCGCGCTGGCCGAGCTGGACCTGCGGCTGCAGCCCGTGACCGGCCTGGTCGAGGCGTTCCAACAAGAAACCGCTTTTTCCGCATGACTCCCAAAGCTCTGATCGCTGCCTGCTTGCTGGGCCTGCTGGCCGTTGTCTGGATCGCCGTGGGCTTTGCCGCCTCGGGCAACCCGGTGGCGCTGGCCATGACCGTGCTGATTGGCGCCGTGTTCATCGCCGGCGCGCTCGAAATCCGGCGCTTTCGCACCGCCACCACCGGCCTGGGCGGCGCGCTCGACCGCCTCACCGCGCCCCCCGAGCGCCTCGACGACTGGCTGCCGCAGGTGCCCGCCGAGCTGCGCGACGCCGTGCGCCGGCGCGTCGACGGCG
>NZ_BSPB01000154.1:0-787 GCF_030160815.1 Hydrogenophaga electricum
TCGGTGTCTGCCCCTTCAGGATATATTTCTTGTACAACTCTCCCTTGAAGCTCTGAAACTGTTGTGCCATTTTCTTCAGAGTCCACCTTTTCACTTTGTCCTCTGTACCCGCGGGAAGGGTGAATGTCTCGAGCATTGTGGTCCACAGCATCTCTTTCTCCGAATCTGGGACAAAGCTCTCATGATCTCCGCGTGCCCTTGTTCTTCGCCAGTACACCGTACTGACAGGCACGTTATCCCGCACAACCCAACCGCTGTGACGTACATAGTTCTTGGCGGCTTCGGCCGGGGCACTAGGACGTCGATCTTCTTGCACTTCCGTTATGATGTGCCGACCCTCAAGCTTCTTCGCTGCACCTCGTTGCCCGCGTGCCCTCTTCTGTCAAACGGAGGGTTGACTACCACTAGCCTCCTCCTCCTGGTTCCCCTCCACATCCCTTTCCACGTGCCCCTGCTGGTTCCCCTCCGCATCCCTCTCCACGTTCCCTTCCTCGTTCAAGTACTGGTTTGGATCCTCGTTCCCCTCTTCTTCGTTCCAGTACTGGCTGCTTCCCTCCGCGATTGTATCGTACAATATCTGTTCCTCATCGCGATCAGCCATCTGTTCATACAAGAAACATCTGCTAAGTCATGAGACATTTATGTTTTAACAATCTTATATTAAAACTCAAACAATCTTATATGCTAAGACTAAACGAACAGTCATGTATGCTAAGTGTAACTGTCGTATATTAGAACCCTACACAATCTTAGAAGCTAAGTCTAATTACAAATCTAATAATCTTAT
>NZ_BSPB01000155.1:0-784 GCF_030160815.1 Hydrogenophaga electricum
TTGCGTCGTAAATCGTCCGTCGCCGCTACGAGAGTGCGACACCTCTTTGTAGGTTTGTCCTGAAAACCTTCCGTTTTGCCCACGAGACGGGTAGTTATCCTCATATCGATCTAAATTGGTCTAGAGGCTGATTTTGATCTCTAAATCGGCTCCGCTAGCCGGTTGTCACGCCCAGAAATTCCCGAATAGAATTCCAAGCAGAATGTGCATTAAAATCCCCGTCCAGGACCAGCCGGGGTACACAAACGACAATGTTGACATACAGATCCACGTCTTACAAACATTATAAAGTCTTACATAAATGCAGCGGAAGGAAAGAAAGACAACAGGAGCTAAGCCTTGACTAAACTGCAGCGGGAACACCACTCCACAGGCATCCTCGACGGCACGGACGAAGCCTACTCCTCAGAGAAACCTTCATCTGACCCGAACTCGAACTCTGGGGTTGGGAAAAGTAGAGCAAGACTGAGTACTACCCACTGTACTCAGCAAGTCATACCGGAATAGAGGTATGATGCAGGGAATCATCAAAGAAGAGCTAAAGTGGTTCATTTGCATAAAGCGAGCATTTATAAACAGAAGTTGAAAGATTTAAACAGTTGTAATAATTAATCAGTATTAATCATCCACTGTCCAACGCTACACCACGTTGCAACAGGCCCAACCATCCACCTAAACTATCCAAAATTCAAAGGATTACTAATCCAACAAAACCATTAGAACCAACAGTCTAAACATTAATAAGATCTTCCCCATTGTGCACTAGTTGAACTAAGCATGGCTA
>NZ_BSPB01000157.1:0-778 GCF_030160815.1 Hydrogenophaga electricum
GTCTCATCAGTGTGAGAACAAGGCAAGTCATGCATTACAATTGATCATATTGTACCCAATTTATAAATGTCCCGCATTTCTATTAAATGTTGCATTCTTTTACAATGTCATGTGGGATGGGTCCTATTACTCAGCCATTTATTGTTTACCTTATGCCATTGATAACTTGGGTATCAAAATGACTAGATGTTGGTTTAGGAGATGCTTAGCCATGCTTAGTTCAACTAGTGCACAAAAGGGGATCACATTAAAGCATAGACTTTGATTATTGGCAATAGCTTTGATTTAGGGCCACCGTAATGGTGTTGACTAATTAAAATACACTACATGGTGGGCTGTGGGTGCATGGTTTTGCTAGTTGTGCCCATGGCGATTAAGGACCGGTTCGCGGGAAACCCTGGAAGAATTTATCGTGCTTACCACAAGCCAGCATGGGCAACGGCTTTATCTTTTGTATAGCATGGTTCATTGCGGAGCACCAGACTGAGAAGTGGCGGAGATAAGCCCACGGGGGTCGCTGGGGAGTCCATGCCTTGTTTATAAGGGGGTGATTATGATCCAGGAATGGTGCACTGTGGTGAGTTGTGTTGTGCAAGGGGTATTGTCACAGCCTCTATTCGGGTACTTTCCAGTATCGCGACGCATGGTAGACATGATGTTGAGGCTGTGTCTTGTGGGTACAGTGGTACACCTCTGGCCAGAGTAAAACTATTCGAATAGCCGTGCCCGCGGTTATGGGCGAGTTGAGCAATGTTTTTCGTGATTAGTCTCACACCTT
>NZ_BSPB01000158.1:0-777 GCF_030160815.1 Hydrogenophaga electricum
CCGTGGTGGTATTGAGGCACATGGTGACATGATGTGGGGTTGTGTCTTGTGGGTACAGTGGTACACCTCTGGCCAGAGTAAAACTATTCGAATAGCCGTGCCCGCGGTTATGGGCGGGTTGAGCAATGTTTTTCGTGATTAGTCTCACACCTCTCACAATAATTATGGATGTTATAACTGGTAATAATTTGTTTAGCTCCTGGTTTGGAGATAGATCTGTACAGCCGGGTATGGTTGTTCAGGATGGTTGGGCCTGAGCAGCATGGGTGTGCTGTTCAGTGTTGATTAAAATTGATGATTAATTACTCTACTGTTTTACTACTCTTAAATCTTTGCTAAATGCTGCTTTTGCAAATGAGCCTATATTATGCCATCCTTTGGTATCCTTGTGCACTTGCATATTTGCTGTGTGGCTTGTTGAGTATGTCATATGCTCATTCTTGCAATAATCATCAAACCTCAGTTGAAGATAAAGGATCCAGAAGGAGAAGACGTTTGGCTTATACCCCAGTTGAGCTGCCTGTGGGAGTGGAGCTGAAGCCATCGCTAGACCGTTAATTCCGCTGCTGTTTTCTTTTCTTTGTAAGTATGTAACGATATTATTAAGATGGATTTGTATATTAAATTGTCAGTTTGTGTACCTCGGCTGATTCCTGGACGAGGATTTTATGCACAAATTAGTTCGGAAATTACTAGTGGATTTCCGGGCGTGACAGCAGCATGCTGTGAATCAAGTTGTCCCAGAGCATTTAGTTCATTATGTGCAGCCAGATCAAA
>NZ_BSPB01000159.1:0-736 GCF_030160815.1 Hydrogenophaga electricum
AGCAATGACGGGCGTGGATTGAAACCTCAAGCGGATCGCCCGCTGATGGAACAGTGGCAGTGCTCGCCCGTCAGCAATGACGGGCGTGGATTGAAACCGACCATCTGGCTGAGGTGGCAGGGATTGTGTCAACCGTCGGGCTCGCCCGTCAGCAATGACGGGCGTGGATTGAAACTTGATATAGGCCACCCGTCCGTCACTGGCGTAGTGGCTCGCCCGTCAGCAATGACGGGCGTGGATTGAAACCAGACGCTGCTGCGCGACGCCATCATTCAGCAGTGGGCTCGCCCGTCAGCAATGACGGGCGTGGATTGAAACGGAAGACCAGTTGCAGCAACTCGTGGCCAGCATCGAGGCTCGCCCGTCAGCAATGACGGGCGTGGATTGAAACTGCGCTAGCCTGAATGGCGGCGCTGTCGAGGTAAGGCTCGCCCGTCAGCAATGACGGGCGTGGATTGAAACGGTGGGCTGCGGGATGATGACGCTGGCGCGCGATTGGCTCGCCCGTCAGCAATGACGGGCGTGGATTGAAACGTCTTGGACGTCTTGGTCGAGGTGCACGGGGCTTGGCTCGCCCGTCAGCAATGACGGGCGTGGATTGAAACCTGGTGCACGCCAGCAAGACCATCACCCGCAAGGGGCTCGCCCGTCAGCAATGACGGGCGTGGATTGAAACCTCAAGCGGATCGCCCGCTGATGGAACAGTGGCAGTGCTCGCCCGTCAGCAATGACGGGC
>NZ_BSPB01000160.1:0-736 GCF_030160815.1 Hydrogenophaga electricum
AGAGGAGGTCATCGAATTTTGCGTAGAATTTATCGAAGACCTTCGCCCAATCGGGGTACCTGAATCACGCCATGAAGGGAGACTACGGGGAAAGGGAACTCTCGGAAGGAAAGCAATAATGACGGTAGACAACAATTTATTCCGTAAAGCCCATTTCACGGTTCTGCAACAATCTTCATTGGTAGCTCCTTACATCGAGGAGCACTTGGCTCTAGTTCGCGCCAGGAACATCGGTAAGTCCGATGCATGGATTACACGGCATCACATTGATACTTTCCCCGCGTGGCTACGACAACATCTCATGGGTAACGAGTCGATCAACCAACAACTTGCCTTCCTGGCGAGGGGACCGTCTGGCTCGATCGCGACATTCCAGGGATATGAGATCAATGGGTACACATTCTACACGAGAGCCCAAGACATGAAGAGCACGAACCAAAACAGCGCTGTTCGTATCGATGCCATGGGACACGATGGAACAACTGGCACGTATTACGGTGCCATCGAGGACATATGGGAACTTGACTATGGTCCTCTCAAGATCCCTCTGTTCCGGTGCCAATGGGTTAGGTTGACTGGTGGAGGCGTAATGATTGATGACAGTGGGATGACAACTGTTGACCTTAACAAGGTTGGATACTCGGACGAACCTTTTGTCCTTGCCAATGATGTAATACAAGTTTTTTATGTCAAGGACATGTCTAGCAAAGGAAAAAAGGGCAAAGGGCCTGATGAG
>NZ_BSPB01000161.1:0-735 GCF_030160815.1 Hydrogenophaga electricum
AAATAAGAGCTTGAATACCGCTTGTAAATAATCCAAGAAACATGACCGGTATAGGAACTACTAAGGGGACTAAAGAAACAAGAACAACAACGACTAATTCATCCGCCAATATATTCCCGAAAAGTCGAAAACTAAGCGATAATGGTTTTGTGAAATCTTCTAATATGTTAATTGGTAAAAGGATTGGAGTTGGTTTAATATATTTCTCGAAATAACTCAATCCTTTTTTGCTAAGACCCGCATAAAAATATGCCGCTGACGTGAGTAAAGCTAAAGCAACAGTAGTATTTATATCATTCGTGGGCGCTGCTAATTCTCCATGGGGTAACTGTATAATTTTCCAAGGTAAAAGAGCACCCGACCAGTTCGAAACAAAAATAAAAAGGAACATAGTTCCAATAAAGGGAACCCAGGGACCGTATTCTTCTCCAATCTGAGTTTTGCTTAAGTCTCGAATAAACTCAAGGACATATTCGAAGAAATTCTGACCATCGGTTGGGATGGTTTGTGGATTGCGAACAGCTATGATAACTGAACCTAGCAAGATAGTAATTACGACCCAAGAAGTGATAAGTACTTGGGCATGAATTTGGAAACCTCCTATTTGCCAATAGAAGTGTTGGCCTACTTCTACGCCCGATATCTAGTATAACCCCTTGAGTGTTTTAATGGAACACGGTATAATATTCATATTGTCCCCTGATAAAAAATGAACTTCAAAAAAAGAATTCTTTT
>NZ_BSPB01000162.1:0-734 GCF_030160815.1 Hydrogenophaga electricum
CATGTTCTAATTGAACACTTTCCATTTATGATTAAAGGAGAAGATTGTTCTTTTACCAAACATATGCGGATCAAATCACGTCTTATAATAAGAAGAAATCTTTCTCGGTATCAATCCCCTTGCCCCTCATTCTTTGAGAATCAGAAGGATCCTTTTCGAGTTTCCATTTCTTCATTTGGAATCTGGGCTCTTCTATCTTCGACTTATTTTTTTTTTTGCTTTATTCTTTATTTATTTCATTTCGATTTTTCCCTCTTCCTCTATCCCTATCCTCTAGGTACAGCGTTTGCATCAATAGAGAACCTTTTCCTCTGTATGAATCTATATTATTCCATTCCAATTTCTTCCCGAAACTTCCCAAGAAAAATCCCGAATTGGATCCAAAATTGACGGGTTAATGTGAGCTTATCCATGCGGTTAGGCACTCTTCAAATAGGAATCCATTTTCTAACTGGCTTTCGTGCTTTGGTGAGTCGTCCGAGATCCTTTCGATGACCTATGTTGTGTTGAAGGGATATCTATATGATCCGATCGATTGCATAAGACCCGCGGTAGCAATAGAACGGGGAAAGTATACAGAAAAGACAGTTCTTTTCAATTTCGATTATCTATATATTAGTTCGTTTCTATTTCTAGATATCTATTTCTATATATTAGTATTAGTTAGTAGTACTATTCTATTAGTTAGCGATCCCGGCTCTGTGAGTTCTTTCTTCCGTGATGAACTGTCGGCA
>NZ_BSPB01000164.1:0-690 GCF_030160815.1 Hydrogenophaga electricum
CTACTTTTCCAATATTTTTAGAGGGCTTCTATGGGTAACCATTTGGCATAACCTAGGGTCAAGGAGGCTCTGATACCAACTTGTCACGCCCGGAATTTCTATCCAAAATTCCAAACGCTTACATGTGTGTAAACCCTCGTCCAGGAATCAGCCGAGGCACACAATAACAAATTGATAATAGAGTACAATTATTACTCTAATTAATAAGCGAATAAAATGTCATTACAGAGGTAGATAGTTCCTCTCAAAAAAAAATAACATTCTATGCAGCGGAAAAATAAAAACTATAACAAACTACGGAACAGCTATGGCGACTCCACTCCACAGGCATCTTAACCAAGAACAAGCCTAATCCTCCAGATCATCACCTTCACTGAGATACTCCTCTTCTGATGAATGAATATTGCAAGAATGAGCATATGACATACTCAGCAAGCCACACAGCAAATATGCAAGTGCACAGGATAACAAAGGATGGCATAATATAGCTCATTTGCAGAAAATAGCATTTAACAAATATTTAAAAGAATAGTAAAACAGTTGTATAATTAATCAATATTAAATAAACACCATACAACACACCCGTGTTGCATAGGCCCAACCATATTTGAACAACCAACCCCAGTTGAACAAATTAAACCTCCCAACCAGGAATTATCCATTCCAAACCAGGAATTAAATTAATTACAC
>NZ_BSPB01000165.1:0-686 GCF_030160815.1 Hydrogenophaga electricum
CGACGGGCCTGACAAGTGGGACCCACCTGTCAGCGACTGAGAGAGAGAGAAGAGAGCGGCAGCTCGGCTACGGGCCGGCTGCGACTGCGGACTGGGCCGACTTGGGCCGAGGGAGAGAGAGAGAAGGTTTTGGGCCGACTTTCGGCCCAAAGCCAAAAGAGACTTTTTAAAACCTTTTTCAATTTAAATTATTCCTTAAATGCAATTCCATTTATTAAAAATACTTCCTTAGCTCAAATAAATCCCAGAAAAATCTAGGAATTATAGAATTAAGCAAAGTATTTAATGAAATTTTATCTGGCCCCATTTTATATTGGAATTTATTAATTAAAATTAGATCTTCTCTTCTAGACTTTTTAAAATCATTTCTAATAATTCCAATTAAACAACAATTTATATATTTTGGATTTTTAGGGTGTGACAAGTACTCCCCTCTTCCGTGGGGAGGGCCTGACGCTGTCTGTGGTGGCCGCCACCGTCGGCTCTTGCTCCGTCACCAGTGGATGAATCTGGGAGGAAGGCAGGGAGGATTGGAGCACCGCCGCCGCCTCCCTTCCTCATCGCCAAGCTGCCGCCAGGCCGGGAGAGGGAGGAGCTGAGCCTCTACCTCACCTCCTCGTTGCTGAGCCGCCGCCGACGGCAGGAGAGGGAGGAGCTGAGCCGCCACCTCACCTCCTTGTTGCTGC
>NZ_BSPB01000166.1:0-683 GCF_030160815.1 Hydrogenophaga electricum
AAATTTGAAGAAGGAAGAAAAGAGTAAACCTTTTGCAAATAGCATTAGGGGAAGAAGAAAAAGAGGAACTTTCGCAAATAGTTTTATTTATAAAATATGTCCTTAGGTTTTATCCACTTGGCTTATCCTACAGTCGAGATGGCTCTGATACCAGCTTGTCGCGACCGAGAAAATTGCCTTTTCCCGAACGCTAGTGTATTAATCCCCATCCCAGGAAAAGCCGGGGTACACCATACAAACAAGATATAAAAGACACATCTTTATTATATCGATAATATTTACATTATTACAAAGGCACTTAAGGCCTGACAATCAAAAATAAACAGCAGCGGACTAGCGGGCCTACGGCTCCATCTTCACAGGCGCTCAACTGGGGTATAAGCCAGGACTCCACCTAAGACTTCTTCTCCAAAGCTTCTCTTACTGAAGAGGGGAAAGATTGAGCAAGAATGAGTACAACCACAGTACTCAGCAAGTCACACCGGCAGATGCATGATTAATGCAAGGGGGTACAAGGGGATAATAATAGGGGTTAAGTTTTGCAGAAAACAGCATTTAAAAGTCACTTAGTTGCCCAAAGCCATTTTATAAAGACGATCCTAGAGTTACACAGTGTTATTAATCAAGGCCGTGAACCCTCACGAACCTCCCTTAACCCAAGGCGTACGATGATTCAGACCTAA
>NZ_BSPB01000167.1:0-676 GCF_030160815.1 Hydrogenophaga electricum
GACGGCCCGCGCGGCCTGCCGGCCAGCAGCGGCTTGCCGGATGCGCTGTTCGCGCACGACGGGCAGATCACCAAGTCGCCGATGCGGGCGCTGACCCTGCGCGCGCTGGCGCCGCGCCCCGGCGAGCGCCTGTGGGACCTGGGCGCCGGCTCCGGGTCCGTGTCGGTGGAGTGGTGCCTGGCCGGCGGCACGTCGCACGCGGTGGAGCGTTCGCCCGAGCGGGCCGCCAACATCCGCCGCAACGCCGAACAGCTGGGTGTGCCGCACCGCCTGAGCGTGCATGTCGGGCACGCGGCCGACACCCTGGCGGCCTTGCCACCGGCCGATGCGGTGTTTGTCGGCGGCGGTTTCGACCGCCCGCTGTTCGACGCCCTGTGCGCGGTGCGGCGGCCCGGTTGCCGCCTGGTCGTCAACGGCGTGACCCTGGAAACCGAAGCCCTGCTGCTGCAACTGCACGCGCAACACGGCGGCGAGCTGCTGCAGGTGTCGCTGGCGCAGGCGCAGCCGCTGGGCGGCCTGCGCGGCTGGCAACCGGCGCGCCCGGTGGTGCAGTGGAGCGGGGTGCTGTGACCATGCTGATCGCCGGATTCGGTTGGCGCCAGCAGGCCAGCGCGCAGGCGCTGCGGCAGGTGCTGGCCGCCGCCCTGGAAGCGGCCGGGCAGGGCGGGGCGGCGCT
>NZ_BSPB01000168.1:0-675 GCF_030160815.1 Hydrogenophaga electricum
ATATTCGCTACCTATGATGTTGTTCATATTTTGATAGTAGTACTCCTATGCCTTTACTAGTTTCTTTTATATAAAAACTAGCATAGTGGCTCGCGCAGATTGCACACCTAGCATCATTATATTTTCTCTCATATAATAGCATATATGTTTTCTCATTATATTATTCAAATATATTAAAATGACAACATAATTTTAAATTTTGCAATAACTTTACGAAACTACTAATGTGTAATATTCATATTGTATTTTATATACGTGTTAGTTATTAATTATTTTTAATATCAAATTTTAGTTATTTGTAAATTATATATATTCCTATATGGACTCTAGACTTGTCTTTTAATATTTCTTTTTTTTAATTCCGAATTTTCTGTAAATTGTATTTCTATATAGACTCTATGCTCTTCTTCCAATATTATTTATTTTTATTTCTGAATTTTTATTATTTCTAATTGTATTTCTATGTGGACTCTAAACTCATCTTTCAATATTCTTTAATTTTTAATTTCGAATTTCAGTTACTTCTAAATTTTATTCCTATATTGACTTTAAATTCTTCTTCCCATGTTTTTCTTAATTTCGAATTTTAGTTATTTGTAAATTGTATTTTTATACGGGCTCTAAACTCTACTCTTAATTTTATTATGTTTATTCCAAGTTTTAGTTAGTTTTAAA
>NZ_BSPB01000169.1:0-668 GCF_030160815.1 Hydrogenophaga electricum
TCTTTTCCTCTGGCTACTAAGATGTTTCAGTTCGCCAGGTTGTCTCTTGCCTGCTCATGGATTCAGCAGGCAGTTCAAAAGGTTGACCTATTTGGGAATCTCCGGATCTATGCTTATTTTCAACTCCCCGAAGCATTTCGTCGCTTGCTACGCCCTTCCTCGTCTCTGGGTACCTAGGTATCCACCGCAAGCCTTTCCTCTTTTGAACCTCGCCATTAACGTTAAGGCTATGCCATCCTAAGGTGCTACTAAATGGAAGGATCTTATCAACGTCCATGAATGCGAAATCATAGATCGAACTGCCGAATTGGCAAAATTCGGTGCTATCATAGTATCCGCTAAGTTCACGGGCTGGAGATAAGCGGACTCGAACCGCTGACATCCGCCACAGGGTAAACCACCGCCTCTCAGGCCTCCCCGACGGGTTCTACCATAGAGGCCAACGATAGACAATAACTCCCCCCCGAACACAGCTTACAACTTTCATCGTACTGTGCTCTCCAAAGAGCAACTCTTCTCAAAATCTCAAAACAAAAGGTGCTGAGTTGGAATCCCATTCTAAGGATTCTTGTGGTTCCGGGGAATCCAGCTACAGGAGAACCAGGAACGGGGAGCTCTCCCCTTTTTCCGCCCGACTCTTTGATCTTAAACTTAAGAATGCTGGTTTT
>NZ_BSPB01000170.1:0-648 GCF_030160815.1 Hydrogenophaga electricum
TTTTTCTTCAAATCCAAAAACTTTCTCCTTTTTTATACATAGGTCGTCGATTCGGCATTGGATAAAAAAGGGCAGGGTGCCCCTTCTAGTAAATAGTTCAAACCATTTTATCGATATGAGTGTTCTATATCAGATAAATTCTACATTAGCTATTTCCTGTTTAAAGCATTTGGTACTAATACTAATATAGTTGTAGAAAGAGTACCCCCTTTTGCCTAGACTTCAAGCAGTTTAGCTTTAACCGTGTTAATGGTCTCATATTATTGGTCTATAGAGAATCAAAGTTGATTTGATTTACCAATAGGTCGCGAAATGCTATGGTTCTTTCATATGATTTCTGCATTTATTCAGAAGTAATTCGTCGAGATCGTGCACCCTTTTCTTATTTATTCGAAAAATACTAAAAAATATTCTAAAGTGCAGCCGGATAGATCCAATCTATTCTTGAAATAGACAACTCGCACACACTCCCTTTCCAAAATAAATCAATACACCAACCACTACAGTTAGATTTATTAGATTTGTTGCTAAAATATCGGTATTAAGCCCGAAACTCCCAGCGGATGGCCAGTGAGCTAAAAAAACGAAAGAATGGGTTACATTTTTCATATGCTCTCCTCTTATAGATAGGACGAACAAAGAACAAAG
>NZ_BSPB01000171.1:0-646 GCF_030160815.1 Hydrogenophaga electricum
GCCAGGCCGGGCGCGCACCAGCGGGTTGCCAGGCGGCCAGTTCGGCGGGCAGGGGCCAGGCCCCTTGCCAGGCCAGTTGCAGCTGGCCCGCGCCTTCGAGCTGGCTGGCCGACCACGGGGTGGCCGCGGCCAGGGCCGAGCGCACGGGCGGGCCGATCAGGGGCAGGTCGGCGAGGCTGTTCACCCAGGTTTGCAGGGCCCGGGCGTCGGACAAGTTCAGCGCCAGTTGCCCACGGTCGGCGGGCTGGCCCTGGCTGCCGGCCAGGGTGATCGCCAGGCCCGGAGCCTGCACGCGGGCGTCGATGCGCAGGCGGTGGGCGCCCAGGTCGACCTCGCCCTGCGCGTCCAGCTGGGCACCGGCCACGGTGGTGCGGGCGCGGTCGAGTTGCAGGATCTGGCGCTCCGCCTGCCACTGCCCTTGCACCTGGGTCGGCCCGAGCAGCAGTGCCCGGCCGGCCGCTGCGCGCGCAGCGCCTTGCGGTCGCAGGTTGGCGTCGAACGCGAGTGTCGTGCCGGCCGGCGCATCGGCCTTCAGGCGGCCGTCGATGCGTTGCGGGGCGAGCGTGTGCCAGAGGCGCGAAGGGTCGATGCCGCTGAGTCGCGCTTCGCCCTGCCCGCGCCAGGGGGCGCCGGCGGTGCCCGGGTC
>NZ_BSPB01000174.1:0-640 GCF_030160815.1 Hydrogenophaga electricum
TAGCGCTCGCGCGCGAGGCAACCGAGGCCCCCGGGCCGCAACAGAACCCACGGCGCCGACGGCGTCAAGGAACACAGCGATACGCCCGCGCCGCCCGGTCGGCCCTGGCCGTCCGGCGGCGCGGCGCGATACCACGAGTTAAATCCACACGACTCTCGGCAACGGATATCTCGGCTCTCGCATCGATGAAGAACGTAGCGAAATGCGATACCTGGTGTGAATTGCAGAATCCCGTGAACCATCGAGTCTTTGAACGCAAGTTGCGCCCGAGGCCATCCGGCCGAGGGCACGCCTGCCTGGGCGTCACGCCAAAAGACGCTCCACGCGCCCCCCCTATCCGGGAGTGGCGCGGGGACGCGGTGTCTGGCCTCCCGCGCCTCGCGGCGCGGTGGGCCGAAGCTCGGGCTGCCGGCGAAGCGTGCCGGGCACAGCGCATGGTGGACAGCTCACGCTGGCTCTAGGCCGCAGTGCACCCCGGCGCGCGGCCGGCGCGATGGCCCCTCAGGACCCAAACGCACCGAGAGCGAACGCCTCGGACCGCGACCCCAGGTCAGGCGGGACTACCCGCTGAGTTTAAGCATATAAATAAGCGGAGGAGAAGAAACGTACGAGGATTCCCCTAGTAACGGCGAGCGAACCG
>NZ_BSPB01000175.1:0-640 GCF_030160815.1 Hydrogenophaga electricum
CATCAGAATCACCATTTACCCCATTTATATGATTTAAGGATACATAAAGCAGATTTTTTACTTTAAACTAGATTTTTGACCTTAGAACGCTAAGAGGTTAGATTTTCTATTTTTATTTTAATTTAAAAAGAAGTTTAGTTAATTCATTAAGGTTATGCTTATACCATGTAGAAGGTTCCATCGGAACAATTATTATTTATTTCAAGCTATTTCGGCTCTTTCTTAATCTTCGAAAAGAAAGAAATTTCGTAATGGAAAGGTAGGATGAAAAAAAAGAAAAAATCAAAAGGAAGTGTGGAAAAAATGACAAGAAGATATTGGAACATCAATTTGAAAGAGATGATAGAAGCGGGAGTTCATTTTGGTCATGGTATTAAGAAATGGAATCCTAAAATGGCCCCTTACATCTCGGCAAAGCGTAAAGGTACTCATATTACAAATCTCGCTAGAACCACCCGTTTTTTATCAGAAGCTTGTGATTTAGTTTTTGATGCAGCAAGTCAGGGAAAAAGCTTCTTAATTGTTGGTACCAAAAAAAGAGCAGCGGATTTAGTAGCATCAGCTGCAATAAGGACTCGTTGTCATTATGTTAATAAAAAGTGGTTCAGTGGTATGTTAACGAATTGGTCGATTACTAAAA
>NZ_BSPB01000176.1:0-639 GCF_030160815.1 Hydrogenophaga electricum
CGCAGTCCTCCCTGGCATCCTGCAACATCTAACTAAGATCATCCGCAACGTCGTTACCATCAGCAGCTATTTCCTCCTCGCCCGTTTGATTTCCTTCAAATCCAACATACTGAGCAAAGTCCGGAATATTGTCGTCTTCCACTTCATCTTCTTCCATTTCAACACCTTGCTCTCCGTGGGATGTCCAACAATTATAGCTTGGCATGAACCCCGACTCAAACAAGTGGAAATGAATAGTCCTGGATGCAGAATACTCCTTCTGATTCTTACACTTATTGCATGGACAACAAATAAAACCCTTTTGCCTGTTAGCTTCGGCCACTCTCAAAAAATAATGCACGCCGTCAATAAACTCTTTGGACCGCCGGTCAGCGTACATCCATTGCCGATCCATCTACATGAAATGAAAAAAAATCGTACACAAATAATTATTCGTACAATAATGACAGTCATACAATAATTATAAAATAATTATAAACTCTTTCAACAGTCACGCAATAATGACATATCATTATTCATACAAAAATTATAAAATATTCCACTAAATAATTCTTATTTACTATTTCTAAAGTTTTAAACTAATATAAATGTGTTGTACTTCTTTTAATTTTCATTTTAGTTTGTTTTCTATTATTTAAG
>NZ_BSPB01000177.1:0-628 GCF_030160815.1 Hydrogenophaga electricum
ATCCATTTAAATGGCTCAAAACTTCTAAAATTCATATCTAATTCATTCGAACTCCGAATTGGGCTATTCAAATTGCAAAATTCATCTAAAATTGAGTTCTACATGTTTGTTTACTTTTTATGTACTATTTCCTTGGTGTTTATTAGTGTTTTTCCTCGTTTTGCATGCCAGCGTGTAGAATCCGTTGTTTCGGAAGATCGCGGTCGCGAGGAAAAGAGTTCAGAAGATCAAAGTGAAGAAGCAAGGCAAGTCACACATTCCCCTTGAGCATGTTGATCCCAATTTACAAATGTTTTACTGTTTGCAAATAAATATGCATGTTTTGCTAATTACATGGGAATAGGGTTTACCTATCTGCTCGCTTGTGCTATGTTTACTTGATATCTGTCATTTGTCAACATTGGGTAATAAATCGACTAGCTCATGTTACTTATGTGACCTAGCTAGAACTATATGCTTAGCCATGCTTAATTACCACTAGCTCAGTTGATGGGATAATTGCAGTATTAGACCTTTTTAGCATCAGAACGAGCTGCGTGCTCGAGACACCCGGCCATGTTTCAGTGGCCGTAATTATTCAACTAAAATGCGACTGAATGGTGGGCTGTGGGTGCATGGTTTTGCTAGT
>NZ_BSPB01000178.1:0-625 GCF_030160815.1 Hydrogenophaga electricum
CGGTGCTTGCGAACTAAATGAATTTCCAAAACCGCGGACCGGGGAACGTACCGGGTGTACGGTTTCCCGCTCTTGCACTTAAGGACCGATTCCTTGGAATTTCATCCAAACATAAGACAAGTACGACCACATGGGTGGAATGGGACACCCCTGGCTGAGTAACTAGCTTATCAGGGGAGCCTTGATGCCGAGAGACATGTGGATTCGCCGGGGTGGTGTCGGGGAGGACCCCTGGGCTTCCTGGCACAGTATGGTCTGGGACCTAACCTGTTGTTGGTCTGGGACCCCTCTCGTCGGCATATGGTAAACCTGTGTCGGCTTTGGAAATGCCTTGTCATGAAAGCTTGGAGGTCTCCCGACGTGGCTGATCCCCACGGGCTGGGTGATCCGGGTTAGTAATGTCGTGTGGGTAAAGTGTACCCCCTCTGCAGAGGTTAACAAACTGTTCGAACAGCCGTGCCCACGGTCATGGGCGGATGTGAGGTGATTCCTAGCGTAGTTTTATTTGACTACTGCTTGTGAAATTGCTGTTGAGAAAAATGGGTTCGATGTTTGAAAAATCAGCAGCTGACGGGATCAGCTAGGCCCGGGTGGCCGTTTGAAAAAGTTGTTGGCCCGGGTGGCC
>NZ_BSPB01000179.1:0-623 GCF_030160815.1 Hydrogenophaga electricum
TAAGAAAAACTAATTGAATCAAATTCATGGATTTACCACGACCTCGGCTGTGACCCCATAGATAAAAATGCAAAATTTCTATCTTCGAGACCATTGAAAAAAGGCATTGAACGAGAAAAAATCGTCCACAGATAATCTATCGTATGCCTTGGAAGTGATATAAGGTGCTCGGAAATGGTTGAAGTAATTGAATAGGAGGATCACTATGACTATAGCCCTTGGTAGAGTTACTAAAGAAGAAAATGATTTATTTGATATTATGGACGACTGGTTACGAAGGGACCGTTTTGTTTTTGTAGGATGGTCTGGCCTATTGCTTTTTCCTTGTGCTTATTTCGCTTTAGGAGGTTGGTTTACAGGGACAACTTTTGTAACTTCTTGGTATACCCATGGATTGGCGAGTTCCTATTTGGAAGGTTGCAATTTCTTAACCGCAGCAGTTTCCACCCCTGCCAATAGTTTAGCACACTCTTTGTTGCTACTATGGGGCCCGGAAGCACAAGGGGATTTTACTCGTTGGTGTCAATTAGGTGGTCTGTGGACTTTTGTTGCTCTCCATGGGGCTTTTGCACTAATAGGTTTCATGTTACGGCAATTTGAACTTGCTCGGTCTGTTCAATTGC
>NZ_BSPB01000180.1:0-619 GCF_030160815.1 Hydrogenophaga electricum
TGCAAGCGGAATGGTGATGTACACCGACTCAACCAAGCACCCCAATGGAGGTTGCATGTATCGATGCCTTGGCGAACACTTGTTGTACGGCTGCAATCAAATCTGTGGAGCTCTGGGTAGGCTTAAATATGTAGCAAAGGAATAGCAAATGCTCAAATCAGAGAATGCAAAGTTGAATAATTGTTCAAAGTCAAGCACCGTGCTGGTCCTAGGCTAGAACGTACTAGAGACGCGAGCCTAGACACAAACAATACCACAAGATAGCACTAGGAACAACTCATGCACAACTCTGATATATGAAGTTCAGCTCAAACATAACAGTATTTTCTCTTTTCTTTCTTTCTTCTTTCTTCTTTTCTTTTTTTTTCCTTTTCTTTTCTGTTTTTTTTGTGCGGCTTTTTTTTTCTTTTCTTTTTTTATGCACCTTTCTGCCTTTTTTTTTCTCACTTTTTTCTTGATTTTTTTTAACAAAAACTGACTCAAGGACCTTAATGTAAGGTTACAGGGACTCAAACGTAAATATAAAATTTACAGGGACTCAAATGTAAAAGTCTAAACCCAAAATTAAAATTATACAAAAAATGGAATGTTGAATTTATGCCGGTTCTGTTTTTCCAAA
>NZ_BSPB01000181.1:0-612 GCF_030160815.1 Hydrogenophaga electricum
TTATGCATTCATAGCACAAGACTTTACTACTCAAGCAGCTTTATATACTCATCACCAATACATTGCAGGGTTCATCATGACAGGGGCTTTTGCTCATGGAGCTATTTTTTTCATTAGAGATTACAATCCGGAACAGAATGAGGATAATGTATTGGCAAGAATGTTAGACCATAAAGAAGCTATCATATCTCATTTAAGTTGGGCTAGTCTCTTCCTAGGATTCCATACCTTGGGCCTTTATGTTCATAATGACGTCATGCTTGCTTTTGGTACTCCAGAAAAGCAAATCTTGATCGAACCTATATTTGCTCAATGGATACAATCGGCTCATGGTAAGACGACATATGGGTTCGATATACTCTTATCTTCAACGAGCGGTCCCGCTTTCAATGCGGGTCGAACCCTATGGTTACCCGGATGGTTGAATGCTGTTAACGAGAATAGTAATTCGCTTTTCTTAACAATAGGACCTGGAGATTTCTTGGTTCATCATGCTATTGCTTTAGGTTTGCATACAACTACATTGATTTTAGTAAAGGGTGCTTTAGATGCACGCGGTTCCAAATTAATGCCGGATAAAAAAGATTTTGGATATAGTTTTCCTTGCGACGG
>NZ_BSPB01000182.1:0-608 GCF_030160815.1 Hydrogenophaga electricum
TCTTTTGCATCAAGCTAATTTTACAATTCTTTTCACAAGCCTAAAACCTAGCATAGACTGATCAAATTTTAGTACCAGTGTTCACTTTAAACAACGACGGTTCTGTCCACCATCCATTGTGATCCCAAGGATAGCTTCCCGCCATTGAATCGTCATGGTTTTCTGAGGACGTCCACCTTCCCGCCTCTCAGGAAGTGGCTCCATCAGCATAAAAATCATCATGCAATATCCCATCCCACACAAGTTAAGAATTTAGAGTCTAGCCAAGTGTAATACATGTCCCGGTGCTCAATAACCGCGAGCACGGCTATTCGAATAGATTTGGTTTACTCACACTGCAGTGGATGTACACTTTACCCGCACTCCGCGACTGCCCAACACATGAGCCTCGTCCCAACACATGAGACGTGTCACGGCAAAGCTTTTCGATAACCTCGCATTGGCAGTACCCGCTCCATGAACTTAAATCCTCATGCACTCTAGGCGTCCATGTTTCTAGCAGTGAGAGGAGTTCTGGCGCTCCCGGGAAGGGAAGACTCACACATGCATTAAGTTATAATTATGTTTAGATTCTCACATGGCAGTCCTACCGATGGCGACACCACTGT
>NZ_BSPB01000183.1:0-604 GCF_030160815.1 Hydrogenophaga electricum
TCTCTCCCGTTCCCCTCAGACCGGCTCGGGGCTTGCGTTTTACCCGCGGGCATGGCCGTTCTAGTGCCTCGGTCGACCGAATCGGGGTCCAGGGCAGCGTTAGCCCTCCCGTCACCTCCCCCCGTGCCCGGTACAGGCTACGCGCCCGCACACGGTTTTCGGTCCGTGCACCGGCCGACCGAATGTCGACCGAATCGGGTTTTCGGCCGGTCGTCCGGCCGAGCGAACATGGTGTCGTGCGGGTCGCAGCCCGGCCATCCCATCCACCCTGCTATAGTCTAGGGCCATAGCCAGCCCCACGCACCCCTAGCGTCCAGCCCTTCACAGCTCGCACACGGTTTTCGGTCGGTCGCCCGGCAGACCGAACGTGGACCGAATCGGGTTTTCGGTCGGTCGGCCGGTGGGTGGCAGCCCGAGGCAGCCCTCCACAAGTCGCGCACGGTTCCCGGTCGGTCGCCCCGCCGACCGAACGTGGACCGAAATGGGTGCCGTGCGGGTGGCAGCCCGTCGATGCGCTCACCCCTACTATAGTCCAGGGCCATAGCCAGCCCCACGCACCCCTAGCGTCCAGCCCTTCACAACTCGCACACAGTTTTCGGTCGGT
>NZ_BSPB01000184.1:0-600 GCF_030160815.1 Hydrogenophaga electricum
CTGTGGGTGCATGGTTTTGCTGGTCGCACCCATGGCAGTTAAGGACCGGTTCGCGGGATGCCCTGGAAGAACTTATCGTACTTACCACAAGCCAGCGTGGGCAACGGCTGGGCTTGTAGTGTAGCTTTCCTCTAGCCGACGCATCCAGGCAAGGGTGGGCGTGATGGAGTTTGGATGGGCCCTGCGACGGCCTATGCGGCTTCCGGATTCACCTAGGCACGAGAGGGGACTGCCCGCTGCCTTGCGAGGAGTGGGGGTGAAACCTGAGGTGTGGTGTGCTTGGTTAGAGGGGGTTATGCGAAGGGTCCTGTCACGGCCTCTTTCCGGTATGTCGTGGTGGCATGTCGGCGCACGGAAACGTGTCGTGGGGCTGTGTCTTGTGGGTACAGTTGTACACCTCTGATCAGAGTAAAACTATTCGAATAGCCGTGCCCGCGGTTATGGGCGGTCAACCAGATTCACCGTGATTAGTCTCACCCCTAGTTTAGCTTAATGAACTGGTGTAGTTCAGGTGGTTGGTTGGGCCTGTTGCAACGTGGTGTAGCGTTGGACAGTGATTGGTTAATATTGATTAATTACTACAACTGTTTTACTGCCTTC
>NZ_BSPB01000185.1:0-599 GCF_030160815.1 Hydrogenophaga electricum
TTTCGACTAAACTCGAAACCTTAACTCAAAACTTAACTCAATTGCTCTCAAAAGCGATACAGAGAAGCCTCACGCTCCCTCTCTATTTATACATGAGGTAGGCAGCCTAAAGCCACGAACCAAACTCATACTATAAGTCCTAATCCACCTAGGAAACCTTCTTGTACAAGAAACAAACTTTACAAACTCCAATCATACCAAATTTGGACTCCTTCCAAATTCGACTCCGCATCCCATACGCACACAATACCTCCATCGTATGCCATATGGAATCTTCACCAACCATGTGCTTCAATGCATGATCTCTGACCACCACGGACGTCGTCTTATCCCCAAGCCGACTCTCGGTCCATCACCGCAAATACTCTCCCGGCATCTCGTGTCACCTACACATGGAACAAACAAAGAAACCATATTCCGAGACCAAGCTATCTCCAACTTGACTTATTAGCAGCAAACAATAGTATTACATACGTATAGTATCCATCTAGAAGTCATAATCATAGAATAAACTCGGATATCCAAATAAACAACCCGAAACCAAAACCGACACAGTGTCGGCCGGTCAGATCGCGGGATGGCCGGTCCGACCGCTCGAT
>NZ_BSPB01000186.1:0-594 GCF_030160815.1 Hydrogenophaga electricum
TGATCCTGCTACTGTAAAAAAATATGCGAGGCGTTCCCAATTAGGGGAAATTTTTGAATTAGATCGGGCTACTTTGAAATCAGATGGTGTTTTTCGCAGCAGTCCAAGGGGTTGGTTCACTTTTGGTCATGCTACCTTTGCTTTGCTCTTCTTTTTCGGACACATTTGGCATGGGGCTAGAACCTTGTTCCGAGATGTTTTTGCTGGTATTGATCCAGACTTGGATGCTCAAGTGGAATTTGGAACATTCCAAAAAGTCGGAGATCCAACTACGAGGAGACAGCCAGTCTGAGGCCGCATTGCTTTGGTATCTTTCACCTCTCTTTTTTGATTTGACATGGGAAACATCTCCCATCCCTTCTTTGACTCTTTTTCCTTTTTTATACGGGAAATGATCCCAAATGACAAATGAATAGGTGTGGAAGTTATAATTGTAAATAAACCACGATCGAATCTATGGAAGCATTGGTTTATACGTTCCTTTTAGTTTCGACTTTAGGGATAATTTTTTTCGCTATCTTCTTCCGAGAACCACCTAAGGTTCCGACTAAAAAAGTGAAATAATTTAATTGAAGTAAGAAGTCTCCCCATCTG
>NZ_BSPB01000187.1:0-590 GCF_030160815.1 Hydrogenophaga electricum
GAATTTTCGGATAACAGATCCTTCTAATCCAGTCTATCTAATGTCTTTTTCAGGAGCTAGAGGAAATGCATCGCAGGTACACCAATTAGTAGGTATGCGAGGATTAATGGCGGATCCTCAAGGACAAATGATTGATTTACCTATTCAAAGCAATTTACGCGAGGGACTTTCTTTGACAGAATATATAATTTCCTGCTACGGAGCCCGCAAAGGGGTTGTAGATACTGCTGTACGAACGGCGGATGCTGGATATCTTACACGTAGACTTGTTGAAGTAGTTCAACATATTATTGTGCGTAGAAGAGATTGTGGTACTATCCAAGCTATTTCTGTGAGTCCTCAAAATGGGATGACGGAAAAACTTTTTGTACAAACATTAATTGGTCGTGTATTAGCAAACGATATATATATCGGTTCACGGTGCATTGCCACTCGAAATCAAGATATTGGAATTGGGTTAGTCAATCGATTCATAACCGCCTTTCGAGCACAACCAATATATATTAGAACCCCCTTTACTTGCCGGAGCACATCTTGGATCTGTCAATTATGTTATGGTCGGAGTTCCACTCATGGCGATCTGGTCGAAT
>NZ_BSPB01000189.1:0-578 GCF_030160815.1 Hydrogenophaga electricum
GCGAGGGCGAGGTGCGCCTCGGGAAGAATTTCCCTGATGGTTAGACTTGCGTTTCTTGTATTCTTCGGTGGCCTCTTTTCTGGCATCCTCAAGTAGAAGTGCTTTGTTGATCATATGTTGAAAAGTGGGGAAGTCATGAGCAAGCAACTGGAGTCTCATTCCAACTGCGATTCCCTTCAAGAACTTCCTGATCTTCTTCTTATCTGTGTCCACTTCCTCAGGGGCGTACCGAGCCAACTTGTTGAACTGACTTAGGTACTCATTGACACTGCTGTTGCCTTGCTTAAGTCTGTTGAATTCTTCTTTCTTCATGTCAATAGTGCTTTCAGGCACATGAGCTGCACGGAAAGCCGTAGCAAACTCATCCCAAGCAATGTTAGTGGGTTCAGGGTGTGCATTGCAGTAATTTTCCCACCAATCTGCAGCGGGTCCTCTTAGCTGGTGAGAGGCGTAGAGCGTCTTCTCAACAGGAGTACACTGCACTAAGTTGAGTTTTCTATCAACATCTTTCAGCCAATCGTCAGCCTCGACGGGCTCGACGGTCTGAGAGAATTCTGGTGGACGAGACCTCAGAAAAT
>NZ_BSPB01000190.1:0-572 GCF_030160815.1 Hydrogenophaga electricum
TTCTATCTAAAATAAAAGAATTTTGCTGATTTATTTATTGCTATATCCAATTTATGGAATTGATACACCGTTTAATTGATATCATTTAGCAAAATGAAACATAGCATATGCATCCATCTTTCGGCTCGAGAATTTCACGGGATAGAGATATGGTATAAGAAATAGGCTATTAAGTAACTCTAAATGAATTGTGGATACATCTGTATCCTTAACATACTGAAACAACTGCCATTATTCGTATCAAACCAATAGCGATTCATACAAGTTAAATCTTCTAATCAATGGTGGGCCAATAATGAATTTTTTTGCATATGTAT
This sequence comes from Hydrogenophaga electricum, assembly GCF_030160815.1. NCBI lineage: Bacteria > Pseudomonadati > Pseudomonadota > Betaproteobacteria > Burkholderiales > Comamonadaceae > Hydrogenophaga > Hydrogenophaga electricum. Next base: position 318 of record NZ_BSPB01000190.1, read on the forward strand.
TAAGACGCTTGGCCTGATTTCGAAATTGTCCAGAGTTTTTTATGTAGTTTGCATTGCAAAATGATGGATCTCCTTCCGTAACTTTCCAATTACGAGTACGAGAATTGAAAGACATGAAAATTCTCAATTCTCTACGGCGTCTAGGAGATAGATAGAATATTTTCAGGAACAAGAAAACCAGAAGAATCTTTCTCTCTATTCACTACCATTCCGCGTCTTCGACTTCTATTAGTTTCTTTTCTTCTTTAATGCAAT
>NZ_BSPB01000191.1:0-567 GCF_030160815.1 Hydrogenophaga electricum
AAAGATGATGAAAACGTAAACTCACAACCATTTATGCGTTGGAGGGACCGTTTTGTCTTTTGTGCCGAAGCTATTTATAAATCACAGGCCGAAACCGGTGAAATTAAGGGGCATTACTTGAATGCGACTGCAGTTCAAATCCAGCTCGGCCCAAAAATCTAGGGCTTCGTGAATATGAGTTAAATCCATTTTTTTCTTCCATAAAAAAGAATATTTGATCCATAGAAATAAAAGAAATAAAGGATAAAAAGAAAAGGGGAAATATCTTTCTAATCTATATCTCTTTCATTCCTCTCTTACAAACAAAAGACCTTTTCTTATTGGTTATTGAAAGGTGGATTATTATCTATTTTTAGCGATAATAAATCGCGACATACTAGTTATGTCATTCTCACTATACCCCCATACGATACGGGGGTATGTAGTATATGATTCGTCTATTTCTTAGAGTAGGACAGGCGAATATTCTTATTCTTATGGTTCCATTTAAGAATAAGTATGCCATACGCCCCGCGGGGATTGTAGTTCAATTGGTCAGAGCACCGCCCTGTCAAGGCGGAAGCTGCG
>NZ_BSPB01000192.1:0-565 GCF_030160815.1 Hydrogenophaga electricum
ATCCTCCCTGAGCGACAAGCGGCGTCTCGTGCACCATCTCCTCCGGCTCCGCCATCTCCTCCTCAGGATCCTGCACCGTCTCCTCCTCATGCTCCGCCAGCACCGTCTCCACCTCAGGCTCCAGCATCGACTCCTCCTCAGGATCCTGCACCGACTCCTCCTCGTGCTCCTACACCTACTCCTCCGCAAGCTCCTCTTTCGGCACCTTCAAAGTCAAGGGCCCTCCCAGCTCCACCACCTGCCCACACAAGGGCAACGAAGAAGGCGAAAGTTGACGCCGCCAAGAACAAGGACCCGGGGTACGATTGCACGCAAGAGGAGCTTGACGCTTACGTTGCATCAGAAGTCAAGAGACAATTCAAGCCTCGAAGTCCAGAAAAGAAGATTCCTATAGACCCCAGTGTCAGGAACTTCTTCAGGGGTATGTCTGCATCTGTCAAGGAGGCCATCAAGCTATCGGACTATGAGCGAACGCTGAAGAAAGCATCTTCTGGAAAGGCCAAACCAGTCCCTCAGCTTGGAGAGCAACCAAACCAGGAGATCGAGCCGTTGGTAACCGGTAAAG
>NZ_BSPB01000193.1:0-557 GCF_030160815.1 Hydrogenophaga electricum
CTATTTTCTGGTTATAGGAAGATAAAAAACTCACCGAGCAACGAAAGCTCTGATACCACCTGATGAACCCTGAGTTCCTCTCGACACTCAAGGCTGTTGTTGGCCCGATCTTTCGGTGAGTTGTGATAACTACGATTTGGGAGAAACGTTGACGACCCGACTACAACCGTACGAGACGTTGTGTTGCGCCTTAGCGATCGATACACCTCTCCGTGGGTTGTTGATCTTGCCGGTGCAGATCAACCCTATTCCTGCAAGCAAATCGAAGAAACAAGCAAGAACAAGATAAAAGCAATCTGAATTGCAAATAGGAATTTAGTACAAATGATAAGTTGGGGTTCCGTAACGAGCAAACCGGCGATCTAACTGATCACGGGATTACACGGAAAAGTAGCGAAGCTAAACTTTTATCTAAAACAAAACCCAACTAACTCTGAAGGGGTTACTAGCTATTTAAGGGATGGAGGAGGTCAGATGGGCGTCCTCCCTTTGTTTGGGGCACAGCCCCCCTTGGGCCCCACTTGGGCCGGGGTCCCAGACGAAGTTACTGGCCCACA
>NZ_BSPB01000194.1:0-557 GCF_030160815.1 Hydrogenophaga electricum
TCATCAATTCTGGGCAGCGGATACTTATTCTTGATAGTCACATCATTTAGTGCACGATAGTCCACACACATCCTCTGGGTATGATCTTTCTTTTCCACAAAAATAACCGGAGCTCCCCATGGTGATGAACTCGGTCTGATGTATCCTTTCTGAAGCAAATCGTCCACTTGCCTCTTGACTTCTGCCAACTCATTGGCTGCCATTCTATAAGGTCTCTTATGGATCGGAGTTGTTCCAGGTACCAAATCTATTCTGAACTCTATATCCCTTTTAGGCGGCATACGAGATAAATCATCTGGGAACACATCGGGATACTCCCGGACTATAGGAATCTCTTCCAAAGTTAACTGGTTCAGTCTTGACCTTAAAGACTCAGAAGACAATGCTTGAACAGTCACAACTCGACCATCATTGCTGGTGAGAGTTACTTTTCTGTTGGCACAGTCTATCACACCTTTATGTCTGGCTAACCAGTCCATCCCTAGGATGACATCTAGGTCTTTGGATTCTAACAAGATAAGATTGGCCAGAAATGGTACTCCTTGAATTTCTATTCT
>NZ_BSPB01000195.1:0-553 GCF_030160815.1 Hydrogenophaga electricum
GTTCCTGTCGGTGGAGCTACTCTTGGACGAATTTTCAACGTTCTTGGGGAGCCTGTTGACAATTTGGGTCCTGTAGATACTAGTGCAACATTCCCTATTCATAGATCCGCGCCCGCCTTTATCGAGTTAGATACGAAATTATCCATCTTTGAAACTGGTATTAAGGTGGTCGATCTTTTAGCTCCTTATCGGCGTGGAGGAAAAATCGGACTATTTGGGGGAGCTGGAGTAGGTAAAACAGTACTCATCATGGAATTAATCAACAATATTGCTAAAGCTCACGGGGGCGTATCCGTATTTGGCGGAGTAGGGGAACGGACTCGTGAAGGAAATGATCTTTATATGGAAATGAAGGAATCTGGAGTAATTAATGAAAAAAATCTTGAGGAATCAAAGGTAGCTCTAGTCTATGGCCAAATGAATGAACCGCCAGGAGCTCGTATGAGAGTTGGTTTGACTGCCCTAACTATGGCAGAATATTTCCGAGATGTTAATAAGCAAGACGTGCTTCTATTCATCGATAATATCTTTCGTTTTGTTCAAGCAGGATCGG
>NZ_BSPB01000196.1:0-553 GCF_030160815.1 Hydrogenophaga electricum
GGCGCCCCGGGCACGCCCCTGGAGCGGCGCGATCCGGCGACGAAGGTAGTCGCCGAACACCATGGCCCCCGTGAGCCCCTGGGATCGCAGACCCGCCAGGCGGTCAAGAACGGCGTCGTAGCCGTCTCCCAGATCTACCGCCGCCCGCCAGCTGGAGGCCTGCGCCGGGGGCTGGCTCGGAAGTCGGAGGCGCGCTTCGTCGGCGAGGGGGGTGTAGAACCAGTCGCTCTTCCAGTCATCCCACTTCTTGCGGAGGACGCAGGGAATGTAGCGGTTCAGCACCGGCCCCCGCGGCTGGAAGTAGCAGCCACCAACCACCGACGGCGGCGACACCGGCTGTACGGTGAAGAACCACCGGAACAGCCGAAGGGATGGGCGCAGCCCGATGAACATCTCGCACAGGTGCGCGAAGATGGCCAATGTCATTACCACGTTGCGGGTGAGGTGCGCCATCTGGAGATCGTAAAACTCCAGAACATCCATGAAGAAAGAAGAAAAGGGCGGAACCAGCCCTGCCATTGCAAAAGGGAGGAAGAAGATGGACCGCCCCGGG
>NZ_BSPB01000197.1:0-551 GCF_030160815.1 Hydrogenophaga electricum
AACCATTTTTTTTAAATTAAAATTTAAATGAAGAAATTCGTAAATATTCATTTAAAGAGCATATAAACTTGAACTCGGAATTGGACCGTTCAAGTCTCTAATTTTTCCTTAAGAAGTCAAGAACCCATTTTTGTACTTTGTTCTTGCTTGTTATATGGAGTTTATTAGAGTAAAAGCCTTTTCTTTTCCGTTGGTCGTGTAGACGCTGCAGCTTCGGAAGATCCGCTCTTCGTGGAAGTTGAAGCCGACGTTTGGGAAAGCGAGCAAGGCAAGTCACATCATCCTTGAACATATTGAATCCCAGTTTATAAAATTATTTTGATTTAAATTATTGCATTATCGCTTTATTTAAATTCCCGCGTTATCACTGTTTTATTTAGCCATGCCTATTTACCTTTGTTATGACCATATTATTATTGTTATTGTTATTATTACCTTGTTCACCCTAGATAAACAAAACCTCAACTAGTGGACACTCTACTCATAGTACCACTAGTATAATTTTAGGTAGATGCTTCGCTGATTAATTAGGTAACATTAAGCGGTTTTAC
>NZ_BSPB01000198.1:0-549 GCF_030160815.1 Hydrogenophaga electricum
CTCTCCTCTCCTCTCTCCGAACTAGTGCAGAGGAGAGAGATGTGCAACTTTTTTATTTTTATTTTATTTTTTTGATATTTTATTCACACTTAGGAACTCACAGGAACCAACCACGTAAAAAATAAACTCAAACGGACGAAATATGTGGCATGTGGAATTTTCCAAAGCTCCACCGAAAAACTTCTCTCCTCGAAAACACAATCTTGCAAGTGGAATTTGGAGGTTTTAATATCGCCGAACCCGGCGTAGCTGGGGAGAATCGGATGTATCATTTTCTGTAGATGTCCGTGCATATATTATTTGCCTGATTCCGAGTCCGTAAAAGAAAGTTACGCCTATTTTAATAAATGACATATTTTGTCTGTTTTCGGTAGAGCTTTGGAAAATTCTCACAAGTCACATATTATATCCGTTTTAAGTTTATTTTTTCTATGGTTGGTTCCTGTATTCTCCTAAGTGTGAAAAAAATATCAAAAAAATAAAATAAAAATAAAAAAACTGCATCTCTCTGTACTATTTAACTTATGGCTATCATTTCATGTAGTTATA
>NZ_BSPB01000199.1:0-546 GCF_030160815.1 Hydrogenophaga electricum
CGAGGAGGCGACGCTCCCCATCTCGCCGTTCTCCTGCATCACCCGCGACTGGTGATGCTGCGGATTTTTCGACCCTCTCGAGCGCCTCCCCCTGCTTAGGACTTTGGTGTGGAGGAGGTGGGGGAGTACGAGCTCGACGGCGTGGGTTCGGCTCCCCGTCGTCACCGCTAACACTCGGAGAGAGGTTGTGCGCCTTCGCTTGTTCGGCCATTGGGCTGAACAAGAAAAGCTTGGCGCACACGAAAGAGTATGAGGGCTTAGAAAATCGCGCGCGCCAGATGACGGAGCGTGGTGCTCCTCACCAGGAGACCGCGCAGGCCCCCCTTTGCCGGTTCGGCCGGGGGCGCTAAGTGAAGTTCTAAGCTCTTAGTCTGTGGAATGTTCGCGAGAAAGGAAACGCACAAGACACGGGCGATGTATACAGGTTCGGGCCGCTGAGAAGCGTAATACCCTACTCCTGTGTTCTGGTGGATCTGTGTATGAAGAAAACTACAAAGAGCTGGAGAGCGAGAGAGCTCAAACTCTAGAGACTCTCTCCCTCTTTCT
>NZ_BSPB01000200.1:0-542 GCF_030160815.1 Hydrogenophaga electricum
GCCGCCGCCGCCGTCGGTGACGTCATCGCTGGCGTCATCAAGGCCGTCCGCCGTGAACCGCCGTGGACCCGATCGATCTCGGCCGTCCGATTTGGATCGGATCAATCTCGGCCGTCCGTTCGCGTGCACCGCCGCCCGTGCACCCGGTCCACCCAAACCCTAGCCGCTGACGCAATAAATCCCCTTTTCCTTTTCAAAAATAATTCATTATTGCGTCATAATTCAATTTAAACCGATTTAAGTGTTTTAATCCGATTTAATCTTTAAAAATTCATAACTAATTCATCTTAGCTCCGATTTAGTTGGTTCAAGTCTCTAAATTTTTCTAAAATTGAGATCTACATGTTAAAAATATCCACATGTACTGTTCATGCTTGTTTATGTGCTGTTTTGGTGATTTTGCTCCTTTCTGTTTAGATTCCGACGTTTCCGGAGAGTCCGTTTTCGCAGGAGAAGAATTTGAAGAGTTCCAAGGCCAGCAAGGCAAGTCACACAGATCCCAAACAACCCTTTGAGCATGTTGATCCCGTTTAAAGCTACTG
>NZ_BSPB01000201.1:0-537 GCF_030160815.1 Hydrogenophaga electricum
GCGCCACGGCGGCGGCGCTGTCCGCAGGCCCCACGGCCAGGCGGGCCAGCGAACGCCCGGTGTGTGCCGGGGTCAGCAGCAGCGCCAGCCCGGCCGCGTCGGGGAACGGCCGCGTCGCGTGCAGCGGCTCGGGGTATTCGCTGTCGTAGCACACCAGCAGCACGGGCACCTGGTCGACCTGGACCTGCGCCAGCGCATCGAGCAGCCCCGCGCCCAGGCTGGCGTCGTGCGCACACAGCACCTGGCACGGCGCCATGCTGCGTGTGGCGATGCCCCAATACCCCGCAGCCGCGTTGTGCACCGAGTTGTGAAAACGGGTGGGCGAGACCTGCCGGTCGTCACCGGCCAGTTGTTCGCACAGCGCGTGGCAGTTGTGGCCATCGGCCTCGGAGGCGGCGAACACCGTGGCCAGCGTCGCCGCGTCGGCGCCCGCGTGTTCCACGGCCTGTTGCCCCAGCGCCAGCGCCAGGCGGATGACGCGGCTGGCACGGCGGCGTTCGGCCGGCGGCAGCAGCGTCGGGGCCGGCAGCACCGACG
>NZ_BSPB01000202.1:0-533 GCF_030160815.1 Hydrogenophaga electricum
CAAAGCCAAAGCAAGCCACCCCTGCAAGAAATAAATGAATTCCAAAGATCTTGGGCAAATCCAAAGAAGGTTTTCCCGTCCGCTCATCACAGAATATTTCGAGGTCCCAATATACCCAATGCCAGATAGCTGCCAAGAAACACAAGCCAGAAAACACAATATGCGCCCCTGCCACGCCTTCATAACTCCAAATACCCGGATTCGTTACAGTTCCTCCTGAAATACTCCAACCACCCCACGAATTGGTTATTCCTAAACGAGTCATGAAAGGAATGACGAACATACCTTGTCTCCACATTGGATCCAGAACAGGATCAGAGGGATCAAAAACCGCTAATTCGTATAAAGCCATCGAGCCAGCCCAACCAGAAACTAGAGCTGTGTGCATTATATGCACCGAAAGCAATCGACCCGGATCATTCAATACGACAGTATGAACACGATACCAAGGCAAACCCATGGAAATACCCCTTTAGCAAAGAAAAATAGACACGATGTCACTTTATTTTATCGCATTGGCAAAGACTATCCAT
>NZ_BSPB01000203.1:0-533 GCF_030160815.1 Hydrogenophaga electricum
TGCACCTCTGGCCAGAGTAAAACTATTTGAATAGCCGTGCCCACGGTTATGGGCGATCGACCAGATTCACCGTGATTAGTCTCACACTTAATAAATCGACCCAATGCACTGTAGTTCAGGTGGGTTGGTTGGGCCTGTTCAACGTGGTGTAGCGTTGATCAGTGGAGATTTAATATTACTTTAATTACTCAACAGTTTTACTGTTTTGCTCAATAAAATATTTTACAATCGCCTTTATGCAAATAGCCACAAACCATCCTTGTGTTCCCCTTGCACGTCTGCATCGTTGGTGTGGCTTGCTGAGTACGGTGGTTGTACTCAGCCTTGCTATTATTCCCCCTTTTCAGAAGTGTAGTGCTTCTGAGCTGAAGACGAAGTTAGAAGACCAAGGCTCAAACCCCAGTTGAGTTTTGCCTGTGGAGTGGAGCTGAAGCCCCGCTAGGATCGCCTTTTTCGCTGCTGTCATTCTCTTTTGGTGTGAGGACTAAGTGCCTCTTCTGTAAGTTTTTTACGCTTTATTTACATTTAGATCT
>NZ_BSPB01000204.1:0-531 GCF_030160815.1 Hydrogenophaga electricum
CCCCCCTAGCCGCTGACCGGTGGGCCCGCGTGCCGGCGCCCTTCCTCCCTCTCCCGAGCCGCTGACCGGTGGGCCCCGCATGTCGGCGCCGCCCCCTCCGTGCTGACGTCAGCCCTGGGATTTATTGCGCAATAAATGATTTAAGGTTTTTCTTTTATAGTAATAAACACAGTGAATCTTCTAAAATTCATAACTAATTCATCCGAGCTCCGTTTAAGCCCATTCAAGTCTCAGTAAATCAAGAAAAATGTGTAGAATCCATTAAAAATGGTTTTGTTCTCTGTTTCAGTAGTCTTATAGCCTGTTTGCAATGTTTGCCTTGTATGTCGCTAGATTCCGGTTCCTCCGACGCTCCGGTGTACTTCGAGATAGTCGCCGAGGTTCCTCCAGCAGCAGAGCAAGGCAAGTCATGCTTGTCACTTGAACATGTTGATCCTATATTGCAAATGCTCTATTGTTTTCTTTCAAATATTGCATTGTTCTATAATGTTACTATGGGTTGTTTACCTATTGTCATAGCCATGCTATTGA
>NZ_BSPB01000205.1:0-522 GCF_030160815.1 Hydrogenophaga electricum
TATGGTTACCCGATGCTATGGAAGGACCCACCCCCATTTCAGCTCTTATACACGCAGCAACTATGGTTGCTGCGGGGATTTTTCTTATAGCTCGACTTCTTCCTCTTTTCATATCCCTACCTTTGATAATGAGTTTCATTTCTTTAATAGGTACACTAACACTTTTCTTAGGAGCCACTTTAGCTCTTGCTCAGAGAGATATTAAAAGAAGCTTAGCCTATTCTACAATGTCTCAATTGGGTTATATGATGTTAGCTCTAGGTATAGGTTCTTATCAAGCTGCTTTATTCCATTTGATCACTCATGCTTATTCGAAAGCTTTATTATTCTTGGGATCCGGATCTGTTATTCATTCAATGGAACCTCTTGTTGGATATTCACCAGATAAAAGTCAGAATATGGTTCTTATGGGTGGTTTAAGAAAATACATTCCAATTACAAGAACTTGTTTTTTATGGGGTACCCTTTCTCTTTGTGGTATTCCACCTCTTGCTTGCTTCTGGTCCAAAGATGAAATCCTTA
>NZ_BSPB01000206.1:0-519 GCF_030160815.1 Hydrogenophaga electricum
CTCCCCCTACATATTTAATTTCTTCTCCTATACAAAAACTAGCAAGACCTACTCCATTGGTAATTCCATCAATGACACCCTTGTCGAAAAACTGCGTGAGTTCGGTTAATCCTCTTATACCCAAGGTAAAGGTCCTAGTATAGAAAATATCTATATAACCGCGATTATATGACCAACTATATATCTTTTTTTTTAGTTGATGGAAAAAATACTTTTTCGGACCCCCTTTTACAAAGGAATTTATTAAATCCAAATTCTGAAAAAAAGAGTAAGCAGATCCATAAAACATATATGCTATGAATAGACCAAAAATAGCTAGACTTACAGAAGAAATTGCATTAGTGATAAATTCATATGAATTTATGGAAGAATTAGAACTTTCTTGGAAAAAGTTGATTGAGGGAGTTAGCCACTTTGATAATATGGTTAATTCCCCTATTTCATTATCAAAATGGATTCCTATAGATCCAATAAACAAAGTACAAAGCAGTAATATAAGAAGAGGAAATAGCATAGTAT
>NZ_BSPB01000207.1:0-516 GCF_030160815.1 Hydrogenophaga electricum
AAGGAACCATCATGAACACCCAACGTCGCTTCACTTCCGTTTTTGCTGCTGCCGTGCTGGCCATCGCCGCCGGTCAGGCCGTGGCCGCCGACCAGGGCCTGAGCCGCGAGCAGGTCCAGGCCGAACTGCAACAAGCCATTCGCGATGGCTCGCTGGTCGCCGGCGGCGACAGCGGCCAGACCCTGGCTGAACTCTCGCCCAACCGCTACCCGGCCGTGCAGGCCCAGGGCCTGAGCCGTGAACAGGTCAAGGCCCAGCTGCAACAGGCCCTGCGCGACGGTTCGCTGGTCGCCGGTGGTGACAGCGGCCAGACGCTGGCTGAGTTGAGCCCGGCGCAGTACGCGGCCAAGGCCGACGTGGTGAAGGTCCAGGCGGCCGCACCGGAGCAAGGCAAGACGCGCGCCGAAGTGAAGGCCGAGTTGCGCGAAGCGCTGCGCACGGGCGACATCGTGGCCGACGGCGACAGCGGCATGAAGCTCAACGAGCTCTTCCCCGGTCACTACCGCAACGTGCAGT
>NZ_BSPB01000208.1:0-515 GCF_030160815.1 Hydrogenophaga electricum
AACGGTACGGAAACTTTCCAGATTCCGGACCTATTTTTGAAAACGGAATCTGTCGGTCGGAATTTTTCGGAAACGGAAACGAATTCGGAAATATTTTCTCGGAAACGGAATCGGAAATGATAAGGGCAGTTTCCGTCGGAACTCGGAATCGGTCGGAAACTTTCCGGAAATTTTCTCGGAATTACCAGAATTTTTGTGACTGAAATACCCTGGATTCTTTTTTGAAGCACTAAATAGTGAATACTATGGTGTTTGGCTGTTATTTTTTTAAAAAGTATTTATTATGCAAATCTAAAATTATAAGAATATTTTTTGTCCTACATTGGGACTTATCAACAACATTACTCTTTTAAACATAGATAATTTATTCAATTGGATTTATCAGTTTGAGGGGTTTTTTATTCCGATAAATTTTCGTTACCGTATTCGCGCCGGTTCGTTTTCGCTCCGTTTTCGGTTTCGATAATATTCGATTCCGTTTTCGTATCCGGGGTTTCCGATTCCGATTAAAAAAA
>NZ_BSPB01000210.1:0-509 GCF_030160815.1 Hydrogenophaga electricum
CCACCCTGGCCGTCGCTCACCGTCACCGGGATCACGATCGGGCCGTTGTTGTCCACCGGCGGTGTCACCGTCAGCACGCCCGTGCTCGGGTCGTACTCGGCCACCACCCCAGGCGGCAGGCTGCTCAGGTCCGGCGTGATCGTCAGCACGTCGCCCGGGTTCGGGTCGCTGAAGTAATCCCCCAGGTCCACCGACACTTGCGTGCCGTCCACCGCCGGCACGATCAGGTTGGTCGGGTCCGTCGGGTCCACTTCCGGGCTCTCCGGATCGCCCGGGTTCGGGTCTTCCAGCACCGGCGGCTGGTTGGCCACGTTCACCGTGTGCGTGGCGCTGTCTTCCGCTCCGTCCTGGTCTCGGATCGTGTAGTTGATCACCACCGGGCCGCTCACGCCGGGCGCCGAGGTGAAGGTGTAGCTGCCGTCCGGGTTGCGCACCAGCGTGCCTTGCGTCGGGTCTGCCAGCTCCGCACTCACCACTTCGAACGGGTCTCCATCCGGGTCCGTGTCGTT
>NZ_BSPB01000211.1:0-509 GCF_030160815.1 Hydrogenophaga electricum
TTCCAAGACGTAGAATCCATGTTGAATCATCACTTAGCAGGGTTATTAGGACTTGGGTCTCTTTCTTGGGCGGGGCACCAAATCCATGTATCTTTACCGATTAACCAATTTCTTGACGCTGGGGTTGATCCTAAGGAGATACCACTTCCTCATGAATTTATCTTGAATCGCGACCTTTTGGCTCAACTTTATCCTAGTTTTGCCGAAGGAGCAACCCCTTTTTTCACCTTGAATTGGTCCAAATACGCAGAATTTCTTAGTTTTCGCGGAGGGCTAGATCCAATACCCGGCGGTCTATGGTTGAGCGATATTGCGCACCATCATTTAGCTATTGCTATTCTTTTCCTGATCGCAGGTCATATGTATAGGACCAACTGGGGTATTGGTCATGGCCTGAAAGATATTTTGGAGGCTCATAAAGGCCCATTTACAGGACAGGGCCATAAAGGTCTCTATGAAATCCTAACAACGTCATGGCATGCTCAATTATCTCTTAACCTAGCTATGCT
>NZ_BSPB01000212.1:0-507 GCF_030160815.1 Hydrogenophaga electricum
ATAATAAATAAATTATTTATATATACATTCATAAATGTTTTTTTAATATCATACATACATTTGTCAAAACTAAAATAATGGTTCACAATTTTCTTTCTAAAATATTTTATGAATACTCTAAAATTTCAAATAAGAAAAGAAGTACTCCCAATATATTTTAGTGCATAACGCCGTTGACTGTTTGATCAACATTTGACCATTCGTCTTATTCAAAAAATTTATGCAAATGTATAAGATATAAATCACACTTAAAGTACTATGAGTGATAAAACAACTCATAACAAAATAAATTATAATTATGTAAATTTTTTGAATAAGACAAATGGTCAAACATGTGAGAAAAAGTCAACGGCGTCATCTATTAAAAAACGGAGGTAGTAATGTTTATTAGAAATAAAAAGATAATTTACTAGATGTTTCACGAGTAAAATTTTTATTCATGATGACGTGGATAAACCTCATAGATCTAATTTTCCACATCTAACTACACATTTCTATTTAATATGT
>NZ_BSPB01000213.1:0-501 GCF_030160815.1 Hydrogenophaga electricum
GTCGACTAACCGCGCCGTTAAGGTAGGCTGGCGGGCGCGACACTGGAATGCAGATGGAGAATTCTGTGCAAATTAAAACCTTGATAACTTTGCCTTCCGGTCATGGAATCGAGCTAGGTTTTTTTTAACGGCTGCAGAATCACAGGCCTCACCGAAGAGAGACTGGATTTGGAGAGTTGGACCCCCAGAGATTTTTCTAGAAATTACTTACCATAGGCCACGAAGCAGCGGTTGTTTCGACGAAACGTCGAATATCTGAGGGTCCACAACTGGTTTTCAACGAGGTGGTTAGTATAGGGATGGCACATAGGACGTTAGGGTGGATAGCTTAGACGATGTCGGTGTCAAGTGAGTCGACTAACCGCGCCGTTAAGGTAGGCTGGCAGGCGCGACACTGTGGATTGCAGATGGAGAATTCTGTGCAAATTAAAACCTTGATAACTTTGCCTTCCGGTCATGGAATCGAGCTAGGTTTTTTTAACGGCTGCAGAATGACAGGCC
>NZ_BSPB01000214.1:0-501 GCF_030160815.1 Hydrogenophaga electricum
CACATCGAACGTTTGAACACCTGCATGAAGTATTAAATATAGACTAAAAAATAACTAATTGCACAGATTGCGACTAATTTGCGAGACGAATCTTTTAAGCCTAATTGCTCTATGATTTGACAATGTGGTGCTACAGTAAACATTTGCTAATGACAGATTAATTAGGCTTAATAAATTCGTCTCGCGGTTTACAAGCGGAATCTGTAATTTATTTTGTTATTATACTACGTTTAATACTTCAAATGTGTGTCCGTATATCCGATGTGACACGCCAAAACTTTACACCCCGGTATCTAAACATAGAAAGTCACAAGTTAGGTTTTCGTCTATTCCAAACAGTGCTATATGAATGTTGAGACCCCCCCTGAAGCGTCCAAAATATTGACCAATGGATTGGAAAAATATCATGCAACTAACCAATAGTGAAACCTTGTGGTCCCCCTTAGAAAAAACAAAATCATGCAACTAACCAAAATCTAGCAGGAAAGTGAGTGCTCCCTC
>NZ_BSPB01000215.1:0-500 GCF_030160815.1 Hydrogenophaga electricum
TGGGCAACGACCGCGCCAGCATGATGGGGGGCAACTACCCGGGTGCGGGCATCACCCACGGGCCCAACATGACTTTCGGTTTCCTCACGGGCAACCATATCGCCGACACCGCAGGAGCACGCGCATGAACCTCCCGCAAACCGCGATTCGGCAACGCGCAGGCATGGCAGCGGCCTGAACGGACACAGCTTCAAGGAGACGAGATGAACGGCATCAGAGACAGGGGCGCGCCCCTGCCGGCGGAGCCTTGCCTGTCAGCCGCGCGGGCAGTGTGTTTGACCGGGATTCCTGAACCCGGCAACGCACCGCGGGAGGCAGCAGCCCCGTGCGGGCGGCTGGTCAAAGAAGGCCTGCACAGGGCGCGCCATTGCCGGTGGATGGCGCCGCAGGGTTTGCAACGAAAGGAGACAAGCGCATGTTGACGATCAACTTGTTCAACGGTCTGGTGTACGGGTCATTGCTGATCGTGATGTGCTCGGGGCTGGCGTTGATCTACGGGC